>JANNDV010000316.1:0-4085 GCA_031387975.1 Acaryochloridaceae cyanobacterium OTE_75_metabat_521
GTGGCGTTAGTGGCTTGCATGCACAAGCTATTAACCATTCTCAATGCCATGATTAAGAAGGGTACAGACTGGCAACCACCCCAGCTTTGTGATCCGCAATTGACATGATTTGCTTGACTTTCAAGATAATCGCTTCTCCCAAGGCAGGAGAAGGGGAACAAGAAACTCCGGCTCCCCTCTCCCGTTCTGGGAGAGGGGTTGGGGGAGAGGGTCAAAAGTTGAGGTTATTTAATCCATGATCCTTGGTTGCACGCAGCAATCCATAGCGGATTAAACCCTGGCGATAGCCTGCTGACATGTATTGCAGCGCAAAGGCTCCCTGAAGGGTCTGCCAACCCGCCGTCAAAATTTTAGGAATCACGCTAAAGCTGAGGGCTGAGGTAATCACATCATCCCAAAAAGGGGCGACGGCATCGGACCAATCTGCGGTGCGGATGTGTTGGAAGTTCACCTTTTCCGCAATCTCGGCATAGTCGGGTAAGGAAATAACGTAGGGCAAATGATAAATCCGGTAGATTTTCTCAAGCAGGCCATTCTCTTGAGAATTTAAGGGTTTTTGAGGAGGGCTAACGTCTCGGTGGCACCAGGTCGCCATAATTAGAGTCCCTCCAGGCTTTAGCACTCGGTGGCACTCTTGCAAAAACTTCGTTTTGTCCGGCATGTGTTCGCCACTTTCTAAGGTCCACACTAAATCAAACGATTCATCTGCAAAGGGCATTTGCAGCGCATCCGCCACCTTAAACTGCGCCTGAGCCGATAGCTTTTCTGCTTCTGCACGGGCGATCGCCCGATTGGCCTGGACAGGGCTAAGGGTGATACCCATCACATCAGCGTGATACTTCTGCGCTAAATACAGTGAGCTGCCGCCAATGCCGCATCCTACATCCACAATGGTGGCAGTTTGCGGTGGCGCTCCCCAGGTCAGCAGTTCTTCAATGAGGTCAATTTGGGCTTGTTTGCGCTCGCATTTTTGTTTCCCGTCAGCGCCGTAGTAACCGTGGTGCATGTGCTCACCCCACACCTGTTCCCATAGACCAGAGGAGGCATCATAAAATTTTTGAATGCGTTGCGATAGCGTTGATGTCATAGATGAAGTATTTTAAGGAGATTTTGGCGAAATCAAGACCATTTTGATGGGGTTGCCCATAGAACCCTCTTGATTCTAGGCCACCCACATAGATCATCTTGATTGATAGTCTGCGCCAGAGCCGTAGGCCCATGCCTTTAGCCGTTGTCGCCACTGGAACTGCGATCGCCCTGGCAGTTTCTCACTCCAACCCAGAATGAGAGGCTGTATTTGATGTAGCCCGCTGTAGGCACCCAACGCGGCAAAATGCACCATCCAGTCCAGCAACGCACTAGGGCCAACCTGCTGCAAAATCTTGGGAATCATGCTTGGAGCCTGTAGCGACACCTGAAGCAGCGTGCGATACAGGGGGCTAAACTGCACTACATCCTGTAAAAAAGGTCGCAACACAGGCTCCCCAAGGGTTTCCATAGACTCAAACACCACCGAGAGCAGATCATTAATCTGATTGGGGGCAAGGGCGGCTTGATTGGCTCTCACGCTCATCGCCCGTTGAAACAGCCAAGTGACCGATAAATTGGGCTGGTAGGGCTGGAGTAAGGCCAAATCATTGACAGAAAGCGCGTCACTTTTAAGGGCGTCTTCCATCCCGTTGCTTAAGCGCCGCAGATGTCGCAACATTGCGCCAAAGCCACCAAAACTTAGGGGTGACTGGCATCCGCTGCTGTCACCCACCGCCAGCAGCCGCGACCAAGGCAGCACTAACGGGCTGTGTCGATAGCTAGGGAATAGGCCAAACATGGCTCTTTGAGCATCCAGTTCGGCAATATCAACGCCTTGGTAGTGGGGCAACGCCTTGAGATATTCCTCAAAAAGCTGTTCTAGGCTGGGCTGTTCTGGCGCAAAATCGGCGTAGGTAAACAAGTAAGTGGTGCGCCCGTCCCGCGCTGGGAAAGCTTCCCAGAAGCACTGATGGCCCTGCTCAATGGGTGCTAAAGACACCATGAGATCGCCCGTTGTACCAGCGGGGATGCCCTTGGCACAGGTGCCCACCACCAAGCAAACCGCATCGGGCTGCTGACCTGTGCGGGCTTGCGCCACGATGGGCGAAAAATGCCCCATGGCATCCACCATTAGCTTTGCCGTCAGCGTCTGCCCGGCCCGAATGCAAACCCCATCAGGGTGAACGGTAACTTGTTCAAAAGCCGTATGTTCATACAGTTTGCCGCCCTGCTGTAAAAATCGCTGCTTTAGACAGGCCAGCAAATAGGCCGGATCGACCCCTACATTCAGAACATCTTTGACCCAAAATTCTGAACCGCCGTGGAAGGCAATGCGATTGGGGTTGAATTCACTGGCGATCGCCCCTTCCAGTTCCGATCCGGTCAATAGCTCCAGCTCTACCAATACCTGAAGTTCATGACGGGATGTATTCCATTCCTGCGCTCGTCCACGCAGTTCGCCCCGCTCTAGAATTGCCACGCGCCAGCCCGTTTGAACCAAGGCTGTCCCGAGCAAAATACCGAGGGTGCCGCCACAGATGACAATATCCCAGTCCGTTGTCCCCAACGGGGAAGAATTTTGGAAAACAGCTTGCGGGGGGTGCGATCGCATAGTTTTGTTCGTTCGCCAATCATGCCAGCGCCGATCTACCGCCTGAAACTGCGGTAGCGGATTGCCTGGTATTGTCGAAAGCCAGTCTGCGATTATCGCCATAGTGAGCTTAAACTTAATCTTGTTAACTCGAACTTGCTAATCTGAATTTGTCAATCGTCCAAATTGTGTAGCTTTATACCGTTAAAACCTTTGACAAACCTTAATTTGCGGCTCTAGCAAAGAAGTGTTAGATTAGGCACGAATGACAAGAGTCAGTCAGCTTAATCTTAACGAAGAGACATCTGTAGACCTTAATTTTGGCGCAGCTCAGTTAAGAACGGGGGAACCATTTTCTGGGGCTTATCTTTACCCGCATCTATTGCGACTAAGAAGGACATCTCTCAGTCCTAGCCCGTCAGCTAACCTCGTCGGCATTGGGAGAAGACTAGGACGTCAAAGTACTTTTTTGACCTCTTTGGTTTTCTTAGCACGTACTGCTCTACATTTCGGTACCCGCTTACAACCACTGGAGATTATCTATGAATATTAAGGCGACCCTAGCGCGCCTGGGGAATACGATGGCGGATAATCGCGCTGCTCGCGATCTTTTACTGCTGTCTAGCCCTCAGATTATTGCTCCGTCTCAAGAATTTGAGGCATTAGAACTTAAGGAACCTGACACAATTAACATTGTGGTGGGCTATGACGGCTCTCAAAAAAGCCAAGTGGCGCTTGACCTTACGCTTTTGATTGCCTATCAAACGCGACTCGCGACGCGCAAGCAGGTGATTGTGCAGACGGTCTACGTTCTGGAAGGCATTTATCAAACCCAACAGCAGGTCTTTTCTGCAACGGTGGGATCGTCTGCTCGACGCGGTTCAGAAGGCGGAACAGCAACGATTTCAGAACGGAAATCCCGTCGTCACACGGTTAACTGTGTGGATGTGAGAGCCGCCCAGCTTCAGTGCTTTGAAGAGGCCGATCAGGTGCTTTGGAATGCGCGGACGTTTGCGACTGAATGGCGAGGTTCTCTCAATACGCATCTTCGGTTTGGCACTCCAGCCGCAGAACTCAGCAAGGTTGCCCTACAAGAACAGGCTGACGTGATGATTTTGGGATGTTGTTCTGCTGAGCATCCGCTGATTGAGCAGCTAAGAGACTCGGTGTGCTGCCCTGTGATTGGCATTCCAGCCTCTTTAGATTTGCACCACGCCCAGCATTGAAATAAGGCTAAGAACCGTGAATTTAATAACTTAAAGAATTTGGGAGAAGTCATGCACCTTGCACGCCCTCATCCCCTAGCCCCTTGTATCTTAAGACTAGAGAGATAGACCGTCATCCCTTAGATGCGCGACATCGTGGAGAAGCTAGGGTCATCTCTCTGGTTAAAAGGTTAAAACTCGAATCATCGGTTGGGACATAGATCCCGAATGACGCAAGGTCGAGTTAAACCTCTCCTCTC
>JANNDV010000006.1:0-6121 GCA_031387975.1 Acaryochloridaceae cyanobacterium OTE_75_metabat_521
TTGGACGGCTGACAAGCTCAGAATTCTTGGCGTATCAGCGATAGGACGGGCAACCTGTGAACGGCTTGATATAAACGATAATCGTCGGGCTGATAAGTTTATTCAAAAATCACGACAATTTTGGGTGCAGGGTGGTTGGCATCCACCCAAGGATGACCCCTGCCTTGAGTTGGGCAAGTGATTTCCATGGTGAGATGATCGCCTTTCTCCAACCAGTCAGAAGGTATCGCCATCAAACGGGTGCTGGCGCGTCGGCTTGCTGAAGAGATGAGGCAGAAGAAGATCACCAAAACAGAGATGGCAACAAAGATGCAGACGAGTCGGGCACAACTAGACCGCCTATTGGATCCAGAAAAACAGGTGTTTCGATTGATACGATTCAACGAGCAGCGTCGGTGGTGGGTCGTCAATTGCGTATCGAGTTGATTTGAAGGTTGGATTTAGGTGATTTTGGAGGATGAGATCGCCCGTTTTCTCGAAAATGAGGTTCTGAATTTGTCAGAGTGCAAACTGGAGCATAGGCTGTAACGAGTCAAAGGGCTACAGATCTCGTCGTCTCACGCTCTCCGTCATCGGGTGCTGGATTATTGGGGATTCAGATGCATAAGATTGGACTGAAAACTTGTCCCAATTTCTAGAACCCATTCCTTAATATGTCAAGAGAGAAATATTTCCTCTCTATGAATACGAAGAAACTCAGGATTAGGTTGAAACTTTTCTAGAAAACGAAGAGGCAGACCTTTGTAAACTGCAAAGTTTTGTTCTAATGTTTCTTCAGGTAGAAAGCTTTCAAGGTACGTGCTCAAGATCAGGCAATAATTTTCGTCAAAAGTAATCAGTCCTTTATCAAAAGCAGTATCTTGGGTTCGGGCAAGACACAGACCATTACTGGGATCAATTCGATATTTCTCATAGCTACTCCAGGGCAGTATATGACTGGCAACTAGAAGTTCAGGAATTGGATTGCCCGTAATACAACACTGATTTTCATAGCTAGCTAATATAGTTTGTCGGAAGAAACGCTGACCGATTCGGACTTTTATAGTAGTCTCTGTTTCTGTTACACCGCTGAGCTGTCTTATCGGTAGTTTGTTTGAGTGAGTCGGTTTTTCCTTGTACTGGGTGAGCACCAAACTTTCTTTGGACGTTTCTTCCTCTAAAAGTGCCTGAAATTGTTCCTCGCTCTCAATTCCGAGTTCTTTCCAATTTGCGAGAAATTCCTCAAAAATCTCTCGATCTGCCTTGCTTGAACCTGCTAGTCCTTTAATTCCTCGTGCCTGAAGAGAAGGATCGAGCGAAGCAAGGTTACAAAGCTTCATTGCCAAACTACTAGGTGTTCTCCCCAACTTTTGAGATACTTCAATAATTATGGGTGTTCTATGATCAAGTTGCCCAAAAGGAAGCTTGCAATATAAGTTCATTGCAATTATTAGTTCATCCCTTGACCACCGCTTTCCTTTAGACATTTTTTAATGGCGCTTACTCCAGGTTGATCGCTTTACTCAAAAAAACCAAAAAATATCTAAAAATCTAGAAGTATTTACTCTATTTACTAGATTTTGAAGATATGAATTGACCGTAGAGTTAAAGGCTGGAAAATAGTTTAACCTGAAAAATCTCACTAATCGACGAACTCGTAGCAATTTTCACGCATAACAGAATTATTCCAAGTCTTCTTCACAATACTCCGGACACTTCTGGGAACGTAGCTGTAAGGCTTATAGCTTATGCTCTTGCTGGATTAGACCATTTTATTCAAGTTAGCCTTTTGCCAGACTTGAATAAAATGATGCCAGAGGATGGAGATCCTTGCCATACGGTGATTACAAGCGCTAAAAACTGTCTGGAGTATTGCTTCAGAGACAGCAGGCTCAAACGGATCCTCATAGAAAAGAACGGTGCCTCTTAGTGGATCGCGGTTCAGTGAAGGTTGATCCTCAGTCTTTTCCGCTTCCGCTCGACTTGGCGATTCTCCTAGCCTTTTCAGAGCGGCTTCTCCAGTGGATACGCTATGTGATCGCAAACTGTTATGGTCGCGAGAATCTTGGCCTGTAGGATCCCTTAATATCTGTGATCGCCTATTTTTCTTCATCAGCCTTAGCATAAATTGGATCGTCTGCTGGTGGATGCCGGTCAATTACTTTGTCAGCTTCGCGGATATTTATCACCCGCTCTCGATTTAAGGCTAACGCTGCGATCGTTGCACGTCCCACAGCCGTCAACCCAAGAATTAAAAGCCCATCTGTAGACCAGATAAAATGTTCATTCCAAACTTGAAATCGAGGATTGAACAATTGAGTTTCCGTATTAGATTGAGGATCAACCGCCGTCAGTCGATTTGTCTTTCTCCGATTACAGTGAAAGCAAGCCAGCGCCAGATTCTCTAAATCATCTACTCCGCCTAGAGATAGCGGCATAACATGATCCACCGTAAACTTTACATACTGCCATTTTTCAGAAGCATGGCAATACTCACATAAATAGCTCGCCCGTTGACGGACCTGCACCAGAACCGATTCAGAAATCTTGCTGCGAGACGACACAACTACGATGCTTGCTCAGTTTGGGCAAGTGCCAGATTGCGGAGCGTTCGATTCACAAAACTCAAATAGTCATCAATTTCTTCATAGCAATCTAGCTCCTGCTCTTCTTCTGGATTCAATAGAGCAGTTTGTTGCTTAGCCAATAACGCTTCGATATGGTTTTGAACCGTGCTGGATGCCCGAAATATTGGAATGCCCTCTACCAAATCAATTCGGACTGCACCTTCAATAGGCAGGCTCGTGGGCAGATGTTGGAGTTTTGTGGGTAAATGCATAGTCATTGTGAGCCTAGACCGCTGCTAGCAGGGTGAATTCATTATAGCTAAAGGCTTAACTTGGAAAACGAAGGTTAAGCTCCTCGACTCCTTCGTCAACGACCCAGCCTACGACGAAGCGATGCAGCTCGATTGGCAATACCGTGAATCCCTGCGTCAACAGGCAGAATCAACCTCTGCAACCTAGCTATATGCAAGCCTCCAACGCGCAAAATATTTCTAAGAACGCTCAAGCTTCTGCAAAGGCTGCTAAAAGTTCTGCCCATACCCAGCAGATTAGGGCGATCGCCTACAGCATGGATACTCTAGTCCCTGGGCTTTATGTGTGGTTCGAGCCATTTACCATTCGACTTGGCGGCTGTACCCCAGACGATCAGCCCTACCCTTACCCCGGAACCCTTCACAGCCGTTATGGGTTAGCCCTCGTATTGCCCGGACATCACATTTTTACAACCTATAAAGGTACCTATGACCCTGGACAAGCATTAAATTGATGGCCTACCCGGGTTTAAACAAAAGATAATGCCAGCCAACGAATTCTTTTAAAACTCAAGTTGCTCTCGTACCCACTGTCGGAAAGCTTTTAGCACCTTATTTCTACCGATAATTTTACTTTCTGCCAAATAATAAGGCAGCATCTCACACAAGGGTAATCCCGAAAAATTTGGGCTTTCAGCAACTGAAGCATAGCTCCCGGCAACCTGAAACACATTAATTTGCAGCTTACCTTGATCAAACCGCCAGAGTTCCGGCACACCGAATGCTTCATAAATACTGGGATGCGTGCGAGAAGTTACATCAATCTCGATCGCCAAATCCGGCGGTGGGTCAACTGATAAATCAATGCGTTTTTTGCCTCGAATGATCCCTTCATTTTGAATGTAGAAACATTGGTCAGGCTCTAACCCCTGAGTCTGATTTTTCTTAAAAGTGGTGGAACCCAGACTTCTGAATTCAATATCAAGCTCTTCTAGCAGCGCTTTGATTAAATCGCCAATAATCTCTTTATCATCTTCGTGTTCTGGAAGTGGCATCATTATCTCCAACGTGCCATTGTCATACGCTAAGCGAGCGCTGCGATGATCGCCTAGCTCTTCTAAGATGGTTTCAAATTCTTGCCAAGTTACATCCTGCAACAGTAACCGTTGTCCGGGTGGAACCTCTAACCGTCTTAACTCCAATAGCATTGATGACTCCTAGCCCCTTGTTTGGCTCTCTCTATTATCTTAAGCCTGTCTTACTTATGGGGGTTTCAATCAGCTATACGAATACTTAGCGATATCCTAGAGGGTGTGTACCGTCTTGAGTTGAGTTGGAATGTTGAATCTCGTTCAGGTATTAGCGCAGGAACTGTCTCTCAAAATAGCTCAGGTGCAGAGTGCGCTGGAGCTATTTGCAGAAGGAGCCACCGTTCCGTTTATTGCGCGCTACCGCAAAGAGCGCACGGGCGAAATGGACGAAACCCAACTGCGACGGCTCTCAGAACGCCATGCCTATCTAACTGAACTCGAAGACCGCAAAGCTACCATTCTGGCTGAAATTGAGCAGCAGGGTAAACTCACCGATGCGCTTAGGCAAAAGATTGAAACCTGTTTTCAAAAGACAGAACTTGAAGATCTCTATTTGCCCTACAAGCCCAAGCGTCGTACTAGGGCGGCGATCGCCCGTGAGAAAGGCTTAGAACCCTTGGCAATCTTCATCCAAACCCTCAACCACCCCAAAGCCCAGCCTCAATCCTTAGAAACCGAAGCGGCCAAATATCTCAACCCAGAGGTTGCAACCCCTGCCGATGCCCTCAAAGGTGCAGCGGATATTTTGGCGGAGGCGATCGCAGACAAGCCAGAACTCCGCGCCTATCTCCGCAAGCAGATTTTTGGGACGGGCTTATTTACTTCTCGCATTAAAGGTGACCATCCTAAAGGCTCGACAAAATACGAAATGTACCGCGCCTTTCAGGCCAAGATTGCTCAGATTGCCTCCCATAACCTGCTGGCGCTGTATCGCGGTGAAGCGGAAGGAATTTTGCAGATGGACATTGAGTTTGAGGGCGATCGCCTGCTCTCTGATATGGCAGAGGGCGAAATTTACACTCGCGTCTCTGAAGTCCGCAGCTTTTACCTGGACGTGCTTAAAGATGCGTTTAATCGACTGCTTAAGCCCTCCCTTCTCAACGACATTCGCAGCGAGTGCAAACAGCGCGCAGATTTAGCCTCCATTGAAACATTTGAAGAAAACCTGCGGCACCTGCTGCTCTCTAGCCCAGCCGGAATGAAGCCGACTTTAGGGGTAGATCCTGGCTTCCGGACAGGCTGCAAGGTCGCCGCCCTCGACCCCACGGGCAAGTTTTTAGAGTATCAGGCCGTCTTTCCGCACCAGTCTGCGGCTCAGCGAGAGACTGCTGGTCGCACCCTCAAACGCATGATTGAGCAGCACAGCATTGAGCTAATCGCCATCGGCAACGGCACCGCCAGCCGCGAAACTGATGTATTTGTAGGGGAAGTCCTCAAAACCCTAGACCGTAAACCCATTAAGGTGATTGTGAGTGAAGCAGGGGCTTCGGTTTATTCTGCCAGTGAAGTGGCGATCGCCGAGTTCCCACACCTAGACGTCACCATACGCGGTGCCATCAGCATTGCGCGACGGCTGCAAGACCCGCTGGCAGAACTGGTCAAGATTGATCCTAAATCCATTGGCGTGGGTCAATATCAGCACGATGTCGATCAAAAGCTGCTCAAGCGCAAGCTAGAAGATACCGTCGAAAGCTGCGTGAACTTTGTGGGGGTAGACCTGAACACCGCCTCCAAAGAGCTGCTGACCTTTGTGTCTGGCATTACGGGGGCGATCGCCAACAACATCGTGGCCTACCGCAATGAACACGGTGCGTTTACACAGCGCAAAGCGCTACTTAAGGTGGCAAAGCTGGGGCCAAAAGCCTTTGAGCAGGCGGCGGGGTTTTTACGCATCCGTGAGGGCAAAAACCCGCTTGACAATACCGCTGTCCACCCAGAAAGCTACGCCATTGTCGAAAAAATGGCAAAGGATCTGAGCGTTCCTCTAGCGCAGATTGCCAAAATCCCTGACCAAATCAAGGGGAAGTCGCTTCAGCCTTACACCACCGCAACTGTGGGAGAACCTACTCTCAGAGACATCCTTGCAGAACTCGAAAAACCAGGCCGCGACCCCAGAGCAGAATTTAAGTACGCGACCTTTCAAGACGACATTACCGATATGAAAGATCTTCAGGTGGGCATGAGCTTAGAAGGCGTTGTCACCAATGTCGCTAACTTTGGTGCGTTTGTAGAT
>JANNDV010000113.1:0-49812 GCA_031387975.1 Acaryochloridaceae cyanobacterium OTE_75_metabat_521
ATAGCTGGCGATCGCCGTTTCAAACTCTCCCATTGCCGCCGCCATGTTGCCCCGTCCAAACCAGGCTTGAGGGTCATCGGGTCGAAGACTGAGGGCTTTGTCATAGCTGGTGATCGCGTTTTCAAAATGACCCAAATCACATAGGGCATCACCACGACTCAGCCAGTAGTCTGCGCTAGAGCTTTGGAGCGCAAGGGCAGCAGCGATCGCGTCGGTTGGTTCTGGCTCTGGGGGGGCTAGTCTTAACGTGGGCGTGGCGTAGAGCTTTTGGGCGTTACTGTTGGCGGCGATCGCTGCGCCATAGCAGCCCAGTTTTTCGAGCACAGACCCATAGTTCAGCCAACCTTCTGGCAGACTGGGATTCAGCATTAGGGCTTGGCGAAAGCAGTTGAGCGCTTCAGCATACTCAAGATGCTGGAGGTGAAGCAGCCCACGTTCCATCCACGCAGATACATCCTGAAGCTCTGGTTCAACCATGCGATTAAAGACTCTCTTTTAGAATCATTTTGGCTGATAAAGGTGCAAAAACTGGCGCGATAGGTGTAATTAAAAGTGAAAGGCTCTATCAAAAAATGGATAGAAAGTATGATACATAGGATCTCCAATCAATGGAGGTCATTGTCGTAGAGCAAAGCAATCCATAAAGATGCTGCCTAACCCCTTACAAATGCCTGAAAGTTTTGAACAAAGACTCAATGACCATGCTGAGCTGGGAGCTGAATTTGAAATTCTGCTATCGGTCGTAGAAAATGTACAAGGCGACTTGATTCGAGCCGATGCAGAGGAGGAACGGGTGATTGAAGAGGTCTGTCAACTAGGCCAAGTCGCTTTATAAGACGGGACAAACCGACAAGAACAGCAACAAAGCGAATTTTTCAGCAAAGAGAATCCGCCGATCTCAAATCTCTTGTTTCCCTCACAATTCATTAACGAAAATTAATATAAATCGATAATCAGCTTCAAAATGTTCAGAATGAATGTGCTTCAATTAGGTTGTTGTGTGAGCGTGCAGTCGTCAATACGCGCCCATGCGTATTGACTTGCTTGGCACGGAACAAGATCCATTTAAATAGTAAATTTTTCAAAAAAAGTCTTCATAAGCCAAGCATATAGTTGAACCCCAAACTAAAACCACCGTAGATAGACTAATTCACTCTTTAAATATGAGGTTAAAACCTAAGTGCAAAAGAAAGCCGAATTAAAGCACAGATGCGCTAGGCTATTTCACCGATATCTCTTGTTTAGTTTGCTATTGCCGATCAGCAGTAGCGTTATTGCCCTTCAGGCTCAAGCTCAAAACGTCAATATTAATCCTTCAGCGACGGGCGGAGCTTTTACGGCAGGCGGTAACGCTGGAATCGTCGAAATCGGAGCAGCTTCTGCTGTAGGCGCTAATAGCATTGCGATCGGAACTGGAGCCACTGCAACGGGCGGTACTGCTGTGGGGCTTGGAACAAAAGCTACAGGTGCAAATGCATCTGCAACAGGTGCAAATGCATCTGCAACAGGTGAGTTTGCCACTGCAACAGGTGCTTTTGCCACTGCAATAGGTGCTTCTGCCACTGCAACTGGTGGTGGTGCCACTGCAATAGGTGCTTCTGCCACTGCAACTGGTGGTGCCACTGCCCGTGGTGCAGAAGCCACTGCTACAGGTCTATCTGCCAGTGCTACAGGTGCTTTTGCCACTGCAACAGGTGCAGCTGCCACTGCAATAGGCGCTTCTGCCACTGCAACAGGTGCAACTGCCAGTGCCGTTGGTGCTAATGCTACTGCTACGGGTGTAAGGGCCACTGCTAATGGTGTCTTTGCTACTGCTACGGGTGCAAGTGCCAATGCTAATGGTGGTCAAGCTACTGCTACGGGTGCAAGTGCCAATGCTAATGGTGTCTATGCTACTGCTACGGGTACAAGTGCCTTTGCTAATGGTGACACTGCCACTGCTACGGGTTTTGGTGCCAATGCTAATGGTGATCAAGCTACTGCTACGGGTGGAAGTGCCAATGCTAATGGTGCTAATGCTACTGCTACGGGTGCAAGTGCCTTTGCTGGTGGTGCTAATGCTACTGCTACGGGTGCAAGTGCCTTTGCTAATGGTGCTAATGCTACTGCTACGGGTGTAAGGGCCACTGCTAATGGTGTCTTTGCTACTGCTACGGGTGTAAGTGCCTTTGCTAATGGTGCCACTGCCACTGCTACGGGTGCCACTGCCACTGCTACGGGCGCAGGCACTACGGCTTTAGGGTTTGGTGCAACGGCAACGGCTCCCAACTCATCCGCGATTGGCGCTGGTGCTATTGCAACCCAAGCCAATCAGATTACATTGGGCACCCCCTCTAACTTCTATACCCTACCGGGGCTAGCGCCAGGGGGTGCGTTTGTGGGTAATACCAATCAAATTGGCTCCACAAGGGTCGTTACTGTGGATGGGGCAGGCAACCTCGGAACCGCCTTTGACCCAGCCGTAATCGAAAGCCGAATCGACTCTGTAGGGGCGATGGCAGCGGCCTTAAGCGCCTTGCCCAACTATGTAGACCCAGCCCGAAGAGGAAGCTGTGGCGTTGGCGGGGGTGGCTTTGGCAGTGCGGGTGCTGCGGCCTTTGGCTGTGCGATTCGAGTCAGAAAAAATATTGTGATTAACTTTGGCGGGGGCTACTCCTCAAGCGGCGATAGAAATATTATTGGTAAAGGAGGAATTTACTTCGAGTTTTAGAGGATATCTAAGAAGTCGAAGCGGTTAGGTCATTCCTACCTTCGATCCCCCCTAGCCCCCCTTAAAAGGGGGGAATTTACTCAAAGCCCCCCTTTTAAGGGGAGTTTTATTGCTCGCGGATCTCCCTAAATCCGCGAGCAATAAAACCAGCGATTGAAATTGCGGCTATGCAAACAAAACCCGCCTGCGCGGGTTAAAATTACTTTCTTAGTTCGCGTAGGCAAACTTCGTATGCATGGCTCGATCTCAACCGCTTGCTAAAATTAGCAAATAGCAGTTATTGCATTCAATAATTTAAGCCCAAAAATTTCTTTAGCATGTTTCTAAAATAATGAATCAAACTCAGTATTTTCTAAAGGTCGAAACAATATTGACCTATACACTTTTGGCACTAGTACTCTGTCCTAAAATGGCCTTCGCACAAGCCAAAAATCTTCCTCAAAAAATTCAGCCAAATTCCAATAATGAATGGGGGAAATTTCCCGATGTAGGTCAAAAATTCATGCAGGGCTGCATCGGTAGCCAAGCATTACCCGTCAGACAAAAAACGATTAGACAAAGCTACTGTCAATGTGCCTTAAGGTCTTATCAGGTTCGCTATACACCACAGATTTTTTCTCAAATCAATGCCTACGTTACAAAAATTGGGAATGATTCACCACGTTTAGTTAGCTTAATGATGACACCAGAACTAAGCCAATGTGCGGAGCAGACAGGGTATAAAGCGTTAAATCCCTAGATATTTTCAATAAGAATTTTTAATCATCCTCAATGGTCTTAATGAATTGTCGGCTTCAAAAAAAATGGCTAAATATCATGCTTGCTCTAGGGCTAGCTACGGGGTATTTTACGCTGTATTCTACTCCACAAGCATTGGCTCAGGCAACGACCCCATCTGACCTTTCAGCCAGTCCTGAGCAAAACTTTAAGGAAGGCAAAATAACGCTAGCCATTCAAAAATGGAGCCGTAATATTCAAGACAATAAAAACTTAGAGAATGCCCTTTATAATCGTTCTCAGGCTTATATTCTGCTTAAACAATACCCCTTTGCAATCAAGGATCTTGATAGACTTTTGAGTATTCAGCGTCAAAAAGCCTCGGCTAATGTATACATTCTTCGAGGCATTGCGCTAACAGAAACAAATCAGCTTCCTACCGCTATTGAAAGCTTTAACAAAGCCGAACAGCTTCAGCCCTCACCCTTGGTTTATAATAACCGTGCGATCGCCTACAAAAACTTAGGTATGTTAGATTTAGCCTTACTAGACCTGCAAAATTCTGTAAAGCTTGCACCCATTGCGCCTCATCGTCTTAACCTTGCCAACCTACAGCTTCAGGCGAACCAGTATCAGCAAGCGGTTCAGTCTATGAATCAAGTTTTAGCCGAAGATGTGAATTTTTACCCAGCCTATGTGACCCGTGGAATTGGCTACTTTAAGTTAGGCCAATATGAGTCTGCCATTAAAGACTTTGTACAGTCCTTAAAAATACAGCCAAGTCAGCCAGAAGCTTTCTATTATTCTGGGCTTGCCTTTAATCAGCTTAATCGTAAGCAAGATGCAGCTCAAAATCTACTCAGAGCCGCTGACTTATATCTTCAGCAAAATCAGTCTTCTCTATATCAACAAGTTTTAGAGAAAATAACAGAATTAAAGCTTCAATAATTTTTTATTTTAAATGAAAATCAAGTTTTTGCCTTAAACTTGAGACTCCATATTTTTAAATCTGTAAAACTATGACAAACAAAAACATTGATTCTATATTTGAAACTCAGACAGTTTTACAGCTTTATCTTCACCAGAAAAATGAACAGATTTCTGAAGCGCTAATACAGGCGATCATAGACTTTGACCAAGCAATAGATAAGTCCATTAGCCCAGAATTACAGAACGAAATTAACAATTTCATAAGCACTTTCCTCTATTTATTTATTCAGCCTAACTATCAACTTACTCTTACTCATGCAGAGCGATTTCTATCTCTCAATTCAGTCTTAGCGAATCTTATTTTTCTGTCAGATCTTAATTCAGCTGATCCTTATCTTAGTCAGCTTCAAAAACAGCCAGAATACATTGCTAAATTTTTAATTCTCTTCTCAGCGCGTAGTCAGATTCAGGTCAATTATGATGTGCTCTTTACCTTGCATAAGCACCTTGCCTGTCAGTGGTACTCACACTACTTTGGCCTATATGCTTCAGGTCTTGTTAATTCAGTAGTACAGGTAAATCTAAAACAGCATCTACTTTACGAAGACAAGCGCATTAACGACTACTTCAACCTAAGCTGTATCTACTTTGGGTCTACCTATATTGATGGCGATGGCGATGGCGATCGGCAAATTAAGCAAAAAATCAATCAAGTTATCCGTAATGGAAACCACGTCAAAAATGCAGGTATTTGCAACACGCCTAACCCCAAAAAGATAGCCGTAATCACCAGCCGTTGGCACAGTGGTCACTCCGTTTATCGCACCCTCTCTCAATATATAGAATCACTCAAACCTGACTACGATATTACGCTGATTTATACCGGAGACGTTGAACAAACACTTCCCGCCACTCCATTTGATACCATAAAAACTCTCAAATTTCAGGCAGGTTCTATACCCATAAACTCCATTCAAAGTAATGAATTTATGGTTGTTTATTATCCTGATGTAGGCATGAGCGATGAGAGCATTTTACTTTCTAATATTAGATTAGCCCCCATCCAAATCTGCGGCACTGGGCACCCTGTAACGACCAGCAGTTCTGAAATTGATTATTTTATGAGCGGCATTGATGTTGAAGACCCAACCCATTGCCAAAACAACTATTCGGAAAGACTGATCTTACTTCCTGGCTTTGGCTGTATTCATAATTATCCAAATTATACTATTCAAAATCGCCTGAAAACTCGGCCTGAATTTATTATTAACTGTTCCTGGGCATCGCCTAAGACCAACTATCGCACTTTAAGCTGCTTACGCACAATCATCGAAAAATCTCAAAAGCCTATCTTGTTCCGTCTGTTCAGCAGCGGGATTTTACACAATAGTAGCTTTGTCGTTTTTGCTAAAGATGTAACCGAATTTCTGGGTGCGGAGAATGTTGAGGTTTTGGAAGGTAAAGCCTACACCGACTACATGGAAATAATGGAAGAAGGCGACCTGACCCTAGACCCAGTTCATTTTGGCGGCTCTAATATTGTTGCCGATAGTCTTTATCTCAGAAACTTGGTTGTCGCAGTTGAAGGAGATAAGTGGTATAGCCGTATTGGTTGTCAAATGCTTAGAAGCGTTGGTTTAGAAGACTTAATTGTCACCAATCTTAATGATTATGTTGATATCACCTTACGCCTAATTCATGACGATACCTATCGCCTCAACCTACAAAAACGTCTGGCTCAGGTTAATTTAAAGAAAACCATTTTTAATTCTGAAGCTAAATTTTACTTTAAAAAATCGATTGATTTTTTGATCAAAAATCATGACTCTCTTAAGGCTGATTTATCGAATCAGCCTATTATTATTCAGTAAAAAGAGATTTCCTACACTAAATTCACTTTAAACCTTTTTAAACTAAGGAAGAAAGCCTAAATCTTGCTCTTCGCTTCTATGTCGTAAATCCATGAAGTAGGACATAGGGGGATAACCGAAGCCTTCAGGCTGGATGATTCTTTCGCTTTGCCTCTACATTAAGAGAACAATCAGCCGTCGTTCATTCAAATCCTATGACCTCAACCCTATCGACTGCGATCGCCCCTAACCCGCTCCTGATCGGCCAAGGTTTACCCCCCTTCGACCAGATTCAGCCAGCACACGTTGTGCCAGCCATCACCCAGCTTTTGCAAGAGCTAGAGACATCCCTCACCCAGCTAGAGCAAACCGTCCAGCCAACTTGGGAAGGCTTAGTCGAACCGCTCCAAACCATCGAAGAACGGCTGCGCTGGAGTTGGGGCATTGTGGGGCATCTAATGGGGGTGCAAAATAGCCCCGAACTGCGGGAAGCCTACGAAAGCATCCAGCCCACAGTGGTGGAATTTTACAATCGCTTTAGCCAAAGTCGTCCTATCTATGAAGCCTTTGTCACCATCCGCAATAGCACAGGCTGGGTAAGTCTTGCCCCTGCCCAACAGCGGATCGTTGAAAGCGCCATTCGCAGTGCAGAACTCTCTGGCGTTGGCTTAGTGGGGGAACAAAAAGAGCGGTTCAACGCCATTCAGCTTGAGCTTGCCACCCTTACCACGCAGTTTTCTAACCACGTCTTAGACGCAACCAAAGCCTTTAGCCTTACCCTCAAAGATCAAGACGAAATTACCGGACTCCCCGCCAGTTTGCTCGGCTTTGCCGCGCAATGCGCCCGTGAAGAAGGCGAAGCTGATGCCACCCCAGAGGCAGGGCCTTGGCGGATCACCTTAGATTTCCCCAGCTTTGGCCCCTTCATGCAGCACAGCCAACGCCGCGATCTGCGAGAAAAACTCTACCGCGCCTTTATTAGCCGCGCCGCCTCTGGAGAGTATGACAACGCTCCTATTATTGAGCGCATTTTGGCTCTCCGCCAAGAAGAAGCCCAGCTCTTGGGCTACAACAGCTTTGCCGAAGTTAGCCTTGCCAGCAAAATGGCACCCAATGTCGCTGCCGTTGAGGCGCTTTTAGAAGACCTGCGCAAGCCCAGCTATGAATCTGCTCAGCAAGAATTGGCAGAACTCAAAGACTTTGCCGCCGCCAAACATGCCCCAGAAGGTGCTGACCTTCGGCATTGGGACACCAGCTTCTGGGCAGAACGATTCCGAGAAGAAAAGTACGCCCTCAATGACGAAGAACTGCGCCCCTACTTCCCCTTACCTCAGGTCTTGGAGGGGCTATTTGGCCTTGTTCACCGCATCTTTGGCATTACCGTCACCCCTGCCGATGGCGAAGCCCCTGTCTGGAATGCAGACGTGCGCTACTTCCAGATTGCAAGTGAGACTGGAGACGCGATCGCCCATTTCTACCTCGACCCCTACAGCCGCCCTGCCGAAAAGCGCGGCGGTGCCTGGATGGATGACTGTATTGGGCGCGCCAAGACGGGCGGCACCCTCAGAACGCCTGTGGCATACCTCGTCTGTAACCAAACCCCGCCCGTGGACGGTAAACCCAGCCTCATGACCTTTCGAGAAGTCGAAACCCTCTTCCATGAGTTTGGGCATGGACTCCACCATATGCTGACCCGCGTAGACTTTGCAGGTGCAGCAGGCATCAATAACGTGGAGTGGGATGCGGTAGAGCTACCCAGCCAGTTTATGGAAAACTGGTGCTACGACCGCGCTACTCTATTTGGCATGGCACGTCACTACCAAACCGGAGCGCCCTTGCCCGAAGAATACTATCAACGGCTCTTGGCAGCGCGTACCTTTATGAACGGTAGCGGCACCCTGCGTCAGGTATATTTCTCGACGGTGGATATTGAGCTACACCATCGGTATCAGCCCGGTGGCAAAGAGAGTATTGCGGAATTGCGAGATCGCATTGCCCAATCCACCACGGTTCTCAAACCCCTCCCTGAAGATGCGTTTCTGTGTTCTTTTGGGCATATCTTTGCAGGCGGCTATTCGGCGGGTTACTACAGCTATAAGTGGGCAGAGGTGCTAAGTGCCGATGCCTTTGCGGCCTTTGAAGAAGCGGGACTAGAGAATGATGCGGCGATCGTTGAAACGGGGCGACGGTTCCGTGAGACGGTTTTAGCCCTGGGCGGGAGCCAGCACCCCATGGAGGTCTTTAAGGCGTTTCGGGGGCGAGAGCCAAGCACCGAAGCACTGCTACGCCACAGCGGACTACAGGCTGCTTAAGGCTTAGGGAAGCGCCTAAGGTAAAGGATCTGCTGGATCAGCAGACCCTTTATCAGAGTGGGTTAGGATCGTGGATTTAATAAGATCCAGAATTGTTTAGAGTCGATACGCCTTACACTCCCTCATCCCCTTTCTTATAGCCGAAGGCTTTACCCCTTCTCCCAAGGCGGGAGAAGGGGAACAAGATTCTTCTTACTCCCCTCTCCCGTTCTGGGAGAGGGGCTGGGGGAGAGGGTCAAAGTTGGAGGTTATTAAATCTTTGATCCTTAGTGCCTAGCTAGCGGGGATAAAAGGTTTTACGCTAAACCCACCAGTTTTGCGCTGAGATCCCACATGCGATCGCCCTTTTCATCATCCCGTGCCTGAGAAGACACCTTTTGCACAAAAGACTGTCGCCCTTCTTTTTGACGATTGCCCCAGCTAAAGTAAGCCCCAGACTGTCTGTATTCAGGGTCTGCCATCACCGCAGCAACGCGCTCACCGGAAAGTTCCTGCGAGACATAGCCCTTGGTGACATATTTTTGAAACAGCGGAAACAGCTTTTGAAACAGCGGATAGTGATTGCGAAACAGCGGCGTATCTGCCACACAGCCCGGATAGAGCGACGTAAAGGTAATGCCCGTCGCGTCATGGTAGCGGCGGTGTAGCTCTCGCATGGTCAATACGTTGCAGACCTTGCTGTCTTTATAGGCTTTGACAGGCTCAAACTTTTTACCATCCGCCATCGTGACTGGATCTTTGAAGCCTGCTTCAAATCCTTCAAAGTTGCCGAGATCTGGGCGAGGATAGACCTTACCCCCTGGTTCATCTGGGTTGTGGGTAACGGTGCCCAAAATGACGATCCGCTTATCACTGGCGGTAGATTTCTTAAACTCATCCAGCATCAGGTTGCACAGCAGAAAATGACCCAGGTGATTGGTGGTCATGGTCAGCTCATAGCCTTCAGGGCTACGGATAGGCTCTTTGATGAGCGGCAGATAAATGGCGGCGTTGCACAGCAGTGAATTGAGGGGTCTACCACTGGCGCTAAATTCTCTTACAAAGCGTCGCACGCTGTCTAAATCGCCCAGGTCAATGTGCATGAGGGTAAAGCTGCCCTGGGGTAAACCCACAGATTGAGCGGCTTCGCCAGCTTTGCGTAAATCGCGGCAGGCCATGACGACATGCCATCCCTTGTCCACCAGTGCCTTAGCAGTATATAAACCTACCCCTGATGAGGCACCTGTAATGATGGCGGTTGACGTGCGATTTTGTTCCATTGCAGATTCTATTCAATGCGGTTCACTACTTCCATGCTCTCATACCCCTGAAGCACTGCTTTGTTTTTTTTTACAGAATGTAGAGGTTTACAAAGACCATTTCGCGGCTAAGATGGCGACCTGGGTGCGATCGCGCAAATTTAATCTCCTCAGCAAACTATTGACGTGATTTTTGACCGTCCGCTCAGAAATGTAGAGCTTCTGTGCAATTTCGCGATTGCTGCATCCGGTGGCAATGAGCTGCAACACCTCCTGCTCTCGGGGGGTGAGCTGCGTAAATGCTTCTGGGGGTTCTTCTACCACAGGAGCGTTTGAAAAAGCCTTTTCCATTAGCCCTGGTCCAAATTGGGTATAGCCTCGGTGGATCGCTCGAATGGCATCCGCCAATTCTGTCGAAGGCGTGTCTTTAAGCAAGTAGCCCTTGGCTCCACAGCGAAGCGCCTGGGTCACATATTCGTCATCATCAAAGGTGGTTAAGACTAAAACCTTAATATCAGGAGCCTGCTCTGTTAACGCGCGGGTTGCCGCAACCCCATCCATAATGGGCATCCGCACGTCCATCAGCACCACATCTGGCCTGAGGGAAAGGGCTAACTCAACGGCGGCTTTGCCATTTTCGGCTTCGCCAATAATGGTTAGGCCTACTTTAGTTTCTAGCAAACTGCGGAGTCCTTCACGGATGATGCCCTGGTCGTCTACCAGCAGCAGCTTAATCATGCGACGCGTCCTCCCTGAGGGATATTGAGATGCAGGCGGCACCCCTGACCTGGGTGACTAGAGAGGTAAAAAAGGCCGCCTAATGCCTCGGTACGCTCTCGCATACTCTGGAGTCCAAAGCCCGTCGTGTTTTGGGTGGGGTCAAACCCCTGTCCGTTATCTTCAATGATTAATTCTAATTCTCTCGCGTTTTCGCTCAGGGTAAGACTCACCTGGGTGGCCTGACTATGTTTGGCAATATTGGTCATGGCTTCTTGCACAATGCGGTAGAGGGCGATCGCAATATCGGCTGGCAGTCCCTCATCTGCCTGAATCTGCATTGTTGTGTCAATTCCAGTATTGCGCTCAAACTCCTGCACCAGTTTTTTGATCGCGTCATTAAAAGATTGACCCTGAAGCGGCGGCTGTCGCATCGTTGCAACGGATTGCCGCACATTCTGGAGCGCTTCTTTCCCTAGCCCCCGCGCTTTTTGCAGGTGTTGCTGCGCCCGATTGAGATCTTCGGGCAGCCATACTGCCACATTCTCAAGCTGAATGCTTTGTGCTGTAAGCGCGTGACCCACAGAATCATGAATTTCGCGGGCGATCCGGTTGCGCTCTTGGAGGGTGGCCTGGTTTTCAATCAGCAGCGCATAGCGACGGAGACGGTCATTGGCAAGGGTAAGGCGATCGCGGCTCTGGCGTTCGGTCAAAATTGCGCTCACCATCAGCAGCACAAACACCAGCACCAGCCCAAAGAGCAGCGCCGAATTGAGCGTTAGGTTTATGACCGCAGACTGAAGCTGTTCTGGCGATAGGTGGCGCGGCATCCGTTCGGGACGTGCCAGATCGGGGTCTAAAAAGCGGCGGATGCCCAGCAGCAATCTCAGTAAAAAAGAGCCGAAGGCCAGCAGTGCCGTTACTAAGCGACCGTTCCAAGTAAAAAGTAGGCAAGCGCGCACCACAACAATCAACAGCAGTGCCGGAAAGCTATTCGTCCCCAATCCACCGGCCAAAGTCGTGAGCCAGCAAAGACCAAATCCTAGCGCCGTAAAGAGAATTTTCTTAGGCTGAGATTTTTGATGGGGTAGCCATAGCCCTAAAATTCCAATTGCAATAATGCAGACAAATATGCCAAAGATAAAAGGCTCTGCCCCCCGTCCTTCCGCAGCCATCCGAAACATCTCTGGTCGTCGTCTAAAAGGCGTTGGCAGTGCCGTCAACATTGCAATGCCCAACAGTACCCACTCTAAATACAGCAAGAGTGGGAAAGGATGTTTGAGCCAGGGCAAGCGTTGTCGCATTCCAACAGGAGTTTAAGAACGGGTATATCTCTAAGATCTTCACTATAGGACAGTGCCTTAGAACCCCAATAGGATCTAAGGGTTTGCATTACTGATGCGGAGTTGGTACTAAAGGTCTAAAGCGAGTTAGACCTTCAGACCTACAAAGGTTGGGAATTGCGATCCTGTTGCGTTAAGTCGAGAATTCTTAAGATTGAGAGGTGAACAAAGGCTCCGTGCTTTTAGAGCGGTAATGGCCTTTGATAAAATACTTCAAGGAGAATTTTGAAATGAAACTTCGCTCTTTACTGATGGCTGGCGCTGCTGCTGTATTAATTCCGGTCGGTGGCGTTGTGTTAACGCAATCGGTGATGCATACTGCGGCTTTAGCACAATCTACCCCTGCTGCTGAACAAAAGGCTCCTGGCGATCGCGGCAAACGGGGCGGCTGGGGCGACAAGTGGCAAGAGCAGCTTAATCTCAGTGCAGACCAAAAAGCTCAAATCAAGCAGATTCGAGATCAGGAAAGATCTTCTTCTGAGGGTCTACGTCAACAAATGAAGGCTGCTGCCGAGAAGCAAAAGTCACTCATGACGGGTAATGCAACGGACGATCAGCTACGCCAACAGTATCGAGAAATTCAAGCATTGCGCCAGCAACTCGGCGAGCGCCGTTTTGACACGAAGCTGAAAATTCGCCAAGTTTTGACCCCAGAACAGCGGGTTAAGGCCGCTCAGCTTATGCAAGAGCATCGCGGTCGTGGTGGTCGTCACGGTGGCCCTGGCGGAAAACAGTCTATGGGCATGATGCGCAATCAAGGATTTTAATCGGGTAAGTGGAATGATCTCATTCTCATAACCCATTCAAACTAAAAGCAAAGCCTCTTTCCATTTGGAAAGAGGCTTTGCTTTTAGCGTTATTAAATTAGCGTATCAAGTCAAATGCTAGCGTTTTGCCAGCTTCTTGTTTGCCATCTTGCGCAGACGAATAGATTGTGGAGTAACTTCCACTAGCTCATCTGAACTGATATATTCCAGCGCTCGCTCCAGGTTCATTTCCATCGGAGACTGAAGCTGCACGAGTTCGTCACCCGTAGCGCTGCGGTGGTTGGTGAGCTGCTTGGCTTTGCACAAGTTCAGCTCTAGATCTTGAGGGCGATTGTTTTCCCCGACGATCATGCCGCGATACACCTTGGTGCCAGGTTCAATAAAGAAGAGACCGCGATCTTCAGCATTTTTGAGAGAGTAGAAGGTGACAATGCCTTCTTCAAAAGAAATCAATACGCCGTTGCGTCGGGCATTGATGTCCCCTGCCAGCGGACGATACTCCAAGAAGCTGTGGTTCATAATGCCTGCACCCCGTGTCAGGCGCATAAACTCACCTCTAAAGCCGATCAGCCCACGGGCTGGAATGACGAACTCAAGCTGCGATCGCCCGTGAATTCCCACCTGCATATCCTGCATTTCGCCCTTGCGTTGACCTAGGCGCTCAATACAGCCGCCCACGCCGTCTTCTGGCACGTCTAGCACCAAGTACTCAAACGGTTCGCAGGGTTGACCGTTGACTTCACGGTAAATCACCTGAGGCTGAGACACCTGAAACTCGTAGCCTTCTCGACGCATGTTTTCAATCAAAATGCCCAAGTGCAGCTCACCCCGACCGGATACGGCAAAGCGGTCCGGTGAGTCGGTTTCTTCAACCCGTAACGCCACATTGGTTTCTAGCTCACGCATGAGGCGATCGCGCAGTTGGCGAGAGGTCACAAATTTGCCCTCTTGTCCGGCAAAGGGAGAATCATTGACGCAGAACGTCATTTGCAAGGTGGGTTCATCCACCTTGATCATCGGCAGCGCCGTGGGGTCATTGGGGTCTGTAATCGTTTCGCCAATATTGGCATCGGCAAACCCAGCCACCGCCACTAAGTTTCCAGCGGTACAAGACTCTAAATCCACCCGTTTGAGACCATCAAAGCCCATGAGCTTAGAAATTTTGCCCTTCACAATACTGCCGTCTTCTTTCATCAGGGCAGCCTGTTGACCTGCTCTAATGGTGCCATTATGGATTTTGCCAATAATGATGCGACCGAGATATTCTGAATAATCCAGGGTTGTAACCTGAATCTGAAGAGGGCGGTTAAGGTCGCCCGCAGGAGGTGGAACGTGGTTGAGCAAAGACTCAAACAGCGGCACCATGTCCACGTTCTCGTCTTCGAGTTTGTCTTTAGCAAATCCGCCTAATCCCGACCCGAACAGGTAAGGGAAATCGCACTGGTCATCGTCTGCACCCAGTTCGAGAAATAAGTCCAGTACCTTATCGACCGCAATGTGGGGGTCTGCCCGAGGACGGTCAATTTTGTTGACAAATACAATGGGTCGCAAACCCTTTTCTAGGGCTTTTTTGAGCACGAAGCGGGTCTGGGGCATTGGCCCTTCATTGGCATCCACAATCAGTAAGCAGCCATCCACCATGCCCAAAACGCGCTCAACCTCGCCACCAAAGTCCGCGTGACCAGGCGTGTCTACAATATTGATGAGGGTTTCTTTGTAGCGCACTGCCGTATTTTTTGACAAGATGGTGATGCCGCGCTCGCGCTCAATGGCGTTAGAGTCCATCACGCAATCGGGAACCTCTTCTCCTTCTCGGAACGTGCCGGACTGCTTTAAAAGCGCATCTACAAGGGTGGTTTTGCCGTGGTCAACGTGGGCAATAATGGCAACGTTCCGAATGGGAAGACTCATAAAACTTGTTCCAAACCTATCAAGCGATTAAATTAAGGCCAGTATTTTAACCAGTACCTTAAGCTGAATTTGTTAGCGTTGGCGCTCTGGGGTGGCGACAGCTTTTCACCCCATTCGTAAAAAATACTTAACATTTTTATCGTAACACTTGGCGCTAAGAACAGACAGCCGAACTTTGAGTGGGCAGTCTGTTCTTAGATTTAACGAGATTCACAAAATGTCAGATGCCCTGACTCATAAAGCGACTAAGCTCGTTCTGCATCAAATCGCTTGCCAATCTCAGGCCAATTCACCACATTCCACCATGCCTTAAGGTACTCTGGGCGACGGTTTTGATACTTAAGGTAGTAGGCGTGCTCCCACATATCGTTGCCCATAACGGGAAACGCACCCCCTGCTAAGGGTGTGTCTTGATTGGGCGTGGTAATAATCTCAAGCTTGCCTTGGGCGGTCTTAACAAGCCAGACCCAGCCACTGCCAAAGCGACTCACTCCAGCCGCTTCAAACGCCTGCTGAAATTTTTCAAAGTCACCAAAGCTGCTATCAATGGCGGCAGACAGCTTCCCTTTCGGCTTACCGCCACCACTCGGACTCATGATGCTCCAGAACATGGAGTGGTTGTAGTGCCCTCCGCCATTATTGCGGACAATACCCCGAATATCCTCAGGAATTTGGTCGGGCGTTTTGACCAATTCTGCAAGGGTTTTATCTTTGAGTTCTGGATGTTTTTCAAGCGCTTTGTTGAGGTTCGTTACATAGGCGGCATGGTGCTTATCATGATGGAGCTGCATGGTTTGGGCATCAATGTAAGGCTCCAGCGCTTTGTAATCGTAGGGAAGTGGCGGTAGGGTAAAGGACGACGCAGCCATGACACTACTATTATTTCCGCCCGTCAACAATGCAGTGCAACATAGCCCCAGCGTTAATAGCCCTGTTAACAGACGCTTAAGTGAACGTTTAAGTGAAAAATTCATCATTGATATAGCCTTTGGATACAGCTTTTCTATAGGGTATCAGGCAACAAAAGAAGAGATCTTCATGATCTAAACAGGTTGCTCGTGGTGAATGCTGAATCAAGCAGTTTTCTTTTTAGTGGTGCTAACGCACAATCTGCAATGGCATTTCCTCAAAAAAAGTACGGCACGCTTGCTTGGATTGGATCCGGCATTTATTTTTTATTGCTGTGGCTGGTGGCCTGTAGTCTTGGTATGGGTCTGACAGCCTATGACGTTTCGACTTTGATTTGGTTAGGCACGCTAGGCATTACGCTTCACTTAGCGTGGGCTGGGTCTGCGGCGATCGCCCCTGCTATGGTTTGGCTACTGGCTTTAATGTGGATTGCAACCATGACCCATGCCCAGCCTATGCAGATGCATCCTGTGATTGCTCAAGTCTGGGCCGCATCGTTACTAGACCTATGGGTGCGCGGTGGACTGGTTATTTTAATGTTGGCCTTTGCCCGTAGGGCTTTACAGCCTTGGCGTTTGCACCCGGTGCCGACCGTTGGTTTTATCGTGGGCTTAAGCTGGAGCGCTCTAGGAACGGGCATTCGCGTGTATAGCCTCATCACAGCAACCCATCAGGTCTAAATTCTATGGATAAGGCCGACAGAAATAGCGACTTCAATCAAGACAATGCATCGGCTAACGGTGAATTGAGGGTGTCGGGGCGATCGCCATCCTCGCCACAGCGACCTAAGCTCATTGATATCCGGTTTGGGGTTGATTTAGTTGTCACTCGGTTTTACGTGGTGCTGATGGTCGGCAAAGATCGGCGAGATCACAACCGCACCCATGCCGTCAACGGCTGGACTAAATTAGGCAACACCCTTGCGGCAGTTCTGCTCCTTTTAGGGGCTAACCTCGCCATTAGCGGCTTTCTCGTGCTGTCTCTTTATCTGTTGAAGTCAATGCTGGGCATTAACCTTCTGCCAGGGCATTTTGCAGAGTATTTTAAGCGATTGCTCTCTTAAGAAGCTGCCCTGGTTCTAAAATAGGAGTACATCAAATCAACCGTCTGCCAATCCATTAAGATGGTTCACGTCGGGTCTTGTCCCTTGAGCGTCGTCTTGAACAACACAACGGTTCCAGAAATTTGTGGAAAACCTATCTAATCTAGAACCAGAACGCCCTTCTGCCCAGCCTGAAAGCCAATGGCTGCAAAGAATATTAGATCGCGTCTCAGGTAATCTTCAGCGAGATGCCGTGGTGCGAGATATCACTTTTGGGCTTCAGCAACAGCTCAAAGCCGATCGCGTGGCGCTGTACTATTTCTTTCGGCAGTGGAAGGGCCAAGTAGTTTCCGAAGCGCTGAGCAGTCCAGCATTGACCATTCTTGGCTCGACGGGTGCAGACGACTGTTTTAACGGTGAGTATGCGGCACTTTACGAGGCAGGGCGATATCGGGCGATCGCCAATACTGCCACCGAACCCATTCACGAATGCCATCGTGATTTTCTCAAAAGCATTCAGGTTCAGGCCAATTTAGTGGTGCCAATTTTAACCTCAAAGGGGTTATGGGGTTTGTTAGTTGCCCATTATTGCCAAGCCCCCCACGTTTGGCTGCCTTTAGAAATTGATCAGATGCACAGTGGCGCTAAGACCCTCGCCACTACGCCCAGCATTCAAGATACCTAGCATTTCAGATATCTAAGGATCAAAGATTTAATAACCTCCAACTTTGACCCTCTCCCCCAGCCCCTCTCCCAGAACGGGAGAGGGGAGTAAGAAGAATCTTGTTCCCCTTCTCCCGCCTTGAGAGAAGGGGTAAAGCCTTCGGCTATAAGAAAGGGGATGAGGGAGTGTAAGGCGTATCGACTCTAAACAATTCTGGATCTTATTAAATCCACGATCCTAGGCGGGTTGGGGCAGCAGCGCCATATTTTTTTCAAACACAGACACCTCAAGGTTTGTATCTTCTCGTGTTGCAAGCGATCGCCGTGCTTCGCCCAAGTACAGCGGGACAGAAACGCCTGCCTCAGGATGAATGACCGTCCGCGCCCTCAGAGAAAGCTGCTGCGTATTGCCAAGTCCGAGTCGTCCAGGAGAAAATAAATTAATAGCAGCCTGTTCTAAGGTGGCTTCAAGCTGAGGCTGCGTAATGGTTGGAGCAACCGCAATCACAACATTGGCACCGCCCATGTCGTAGACCAAAGAATACTTCGTTGAATTGGGAATGACGGTTTGCGAGAAGGGCACAAAGGAGAGAGAGAGAAGCCCCCCCGTCAACACGCCAGCAAAACCCGTTGCGCCCACCAGCCGAAACCGAAACCCCCACTTAAAGACAAAGGCCAGTACCGTCAACCCTGCTAGCGCCAAGGTTGCAATGCCACCCCACTGGGTATAGGTTAAAAAATTGTCAGGGGTGGGCATTGAATCAATTCTCCTAGAACAAAGCAAGATGGGCACTCCCTCAACTTTAATGCGTTTTGGAGCGCATCTAGTTAAGTAAGTAGTGCGTAAGATCTGCCACGGAAAGACAGGCTGGGGTTAAAGCTGCGCTTTGGCTTCTAGAGTGTCACAATAGACTTCATAACCTAGGATTTTCAAGAATTGGTGTTGGCAGCAGCAAAAGGAGGCACTTATGAAGTGGACTAGTGCTATCTCAACTCGTCCCTCTCTTGAGGCAGCGGTCGATGAAGTAGTAGACAAAGCCCAGGTGGCCTTGGGTCAATCGGCTGACATCGCCTTTGTCTTTATCTCCGATGCGTTTGCCAGTGAATATTCGCGCCTGATGCCGCTGCTGAAGATGCGGCTGGGGACTACACCCATTGTGGGCTGCGGGGGCGGGGGCATTATCGGTCAATCGACTTCAGGACGCCCCCAAGAAATAGAGGAGGAGCCTGCCATTTCATTAACGCTGGCATCTCTGCCCGATGTAAAAGTTTATCCGTTTCACCTTCGACCAGAAACCCTGCCTGATTTAGATAGTTCCCCAGATGCCTGGGTCGATATTATTGGGGTCGATCCCGCTGAGAACCCCCACTTTATTTTGCTGGGTGATTCTATGAGCGCCCGCATTAACGACCTCCTTCAGGGGCTAGATTACGCCTATCCCCAAGGATCCAAAATTGGTGGCCTGACCGCTGGTATTTCGGCCTTGGGCGGCAGCGGTCTGTTTTGTCACGGTCGGCTGATGCGAGAGGGCACCGTTGGTGTCGCGCTGAGCGGCAATATTTCAGTAGAGACCATTGTTGCTCAAGGCTGTCGCCCCGTGGGTTCGCTGCTGCGGGTGGCGGAATCTGATCGGCATGTGCTGCTTCAGGTTGAGGCGCATCCTGAGGGGGAACGCTGGGAAACCGCCGCCGTTGATACAAAGGTACAGACTGCCCTTGAGGCGCTGCATCGCGCCCTCGATACCTTGGATGAAAAAGATCGCGCTAAGGCACAAAATGCGCTGTCTATTGGGATTGTGCGGGATGGGTTTAAGACCACCCTCGAAACGGGCGACTTTCTGATTCGGAATTTGCTTGGGGTAGACCCTCGCATTGGGGCGATCGCCATTGGCGATCGCATCCGTCCAGGGCAGCGCATCCAGTTCCATTTGCGAGATGCCGAAGCCTCGGCTGAAGAACTAGAAATGCTGCTGCTTGACTATCAAGAAAAACATTCTGGTTATCCCTCACCGCCATCTGGGGCACTGCTCTTTAACTGCTTAGGACGAGGCGAACGATTTTATGGGCAGCCAGATTTTGACACGCAGCTCTTTCGTCAGTATGTCGGCACAACCCCCATTGGTGGGTTTTTCTGTCAGGGTGAAATTGGGCAAATTGGAGACGCAACGTTTTTGCACGGCTACACCGCTGTCTTTGGCCTATTTCGACCGCTCACCCCTTAATATCATCGGCAGCTGCTAACAGCAACTTTTACCTATGACCGGACTCATTACGGGCGGCACCTATGCCTTTCGCGCGCTGGCGCTCTTTGTACGCAAGCCCACTTTACTAACCTATCTCATTTTTCCGCTGTTGCTGAATGTGCTGCTGGGGGTTGGGCTATACCTGGGCATTTTTACTCCAAGCTGGCGTTGGATTAATACCGAACTCATTAACTTTGATGGGTTCTTGTCTCAGTGGGTCACAACCCTACCTTCTTGGCTAGGCTTTGTCGATGATGTGGGCACTGGACTTGGCTGGGTATTTCGAGTGTTACTCAGCCTTGGGCTATTTTTAGTGATTGGAATCTTGCTCGCCCAGTTTGGGACGCTTTTAGGGGCACCGTGGTACGGCAAGCTGTCTGAAAAAATTGAGCAAATCCAAACTCATCAGCTTGAAATTATTGAAATTAGCCCACTCCAAGAAGTAGGGCGAGCGCTACTGCATGAACTCAAAAAGCTGGTGCTTTTGGTGACAGTGGGTGGCACTTGCCTGATCCTCAATGTGCTGCCAGGGCTGGGTTCTACGTTTGCAACCATCGGGGGCATCACATTGGGTTCTACGCTGGTCTGTCTTGACTTTTTAGACGCGCCGCTAGAACGCCGTCGTCTTAAATTTCGTCAAAAGCTGGGCATCATTTATGGAAACCTCCCCGCAACGGCTAGCTTTGGCTTGGTTTCACTCTTTTTGGTCAGCATTCCGCTCCTCAATCTGCTCACCGTCCCCCTGTGCGTGGCTTCAGGGACGCTATTTTTCTGCGATCGCATCTGGCCGAAGCATTTCCAACCTCAGCTGCTATCACCCCAGTCAAATCCAATCGTTTTGCCCTGATTACAGCCAAGCCTAGGGTTAAAATAGCCACATCCTCACCCCAGTAATAGATTGTGCGCATTAAAGGACTCGTCGCGGCCTCTAATCAAGTTCGAGAACAGCTTAAGGTTGGCATTGCCGCCGAGCGTGTCGAAGCATTTCGGCAACAGGTGAGAGCCACCCTTAGGGCAACCGAGCAGCTTTGTGCTTCAGCCCGGATGATGCCTGCTCAATTGCCGACGCCCTCTCGCAAAGCCTATGCGTTTTTAAAGCAGCTCGATTTAAAGCATTTGCCCATTGCAGATTCATCTTTGCCTACAGCGACCACTCAATCCATTACCCTGCGTAACGTTCGTGTCCAGCAGGAGCAGATCCAATCTGAGATTGCGGCGGTTGCAGGGCGCACGATGGGGACATGGCGATCGCCCCTCAGCGCTGCCAAAATGGAGCCTTTGTACGGTCTATTACAGCAAAAAGTAACCGAAATCGAGCAGATTTGTAGCCAAAATGGGCTTTCCCCTGCTCAATTAACCGGAAACTCAAAGTCTCATTTTGCCTGGATGAAGTATTTGCTAGAAGAGCAGCATCTTGTCTCTCATATTGAGGCAGTTCAGCGTCTCCAACAGATTATCTTTGCCCTAGATCGCCCCCCTGCAACAAAGGGTTTTGGCAAGGCCAAGATTCAGCCGCCAGCGGTTAAGCCCGTCCGGATTGAACTCACCAATATGCGAGCACTCTATCGGTTTAGAAACACCGATAAAGTCATTCAAATGCAGATGAGTGAAGGTTTTATTGCCGCAGAGGATGAAATTTTTAAAGCCCTTGCGCATATTGTGCGCTTTGGCAAAAGCCCTGAAACCACCGAAATTATTGCGCGCTTTAGCTGCGCTGAGGAATTTAGCGAGATTCTGCTGGCAATGGATTTACTGGTGGGGGACATTGCAGATGCTGTTCAGGGACATGCCTACAACCTAGAAGATATCTTTAGTGCTGTTAACCGCAGCCACTTTAATGGGCAAATGGCTAAACCGCAGCTTGCCTGGAGCAAAACCTTTACGCAGCGTAAGTATGGTCACTACGAGCCATCCCGCGATCGCGTTGTGCTGAGCCGGACTCTAGATGATCTCAACATTCCGCGCTATGTGGTGGAGTTTGTGATGTACCACGAGCTGCTGCACAAGCAGCACGGTGAAGTTTGGATGAACGGTCGTCAGCGTGTGCATACCCCGGCCTTTCGACGGGATGAACGTCGGTTTAAGCAGTATGACCTTGCCGAGGCATTTCTAAAAAGTAAAGCAACCCCTGGATGAAAAAACGTTACGCCGATTGATTCAAGGGACTTTAGGGCTTACATGCATAAAAATAGTTGAGTTGATCTCGCTTTATCCTATCCTTCGTCTCTCAAGGCATCTAATACAGAGCGATCTTCTAAGGTTGAGGTATCGCCTGAGATTTCAGCGCCGCTGGCGAGAGTCCGCAATAAGCGCCGCATAATTTTGCCAGAGCGAGTCTTGGGTAGCGCATCGGCAAAGCGGATTTCACCCGGACGGGCGATCGCCCCAATTTCTCTTACGACATGCTGCTTCAGCTCATCTTTCAGGGCATCACTGCCAGAGTGGGTTCCCTCAAGGGTAACAAAGGCAAAAATGTCTTCCCCCTTGAGATCGTCGGGGCGACCCACCACAGCCGCTTCTGCCACAGCGGGATGAGACACTAGCGCCGACTCAATTTCCATCGTGCCCAAACGATGACCCGAAACGCTAATCACATCATCGACCCGACCCATAATCCAGAAGTAGCCGTCTTCATCCCGACGGGCACCATCCCCCGCAAAGTAGAGGTATGTACCGTCTTTGGGGGCAATGTGTTCCCAGTAAGTTTTACGGAACCGATCCGTATCGCCATAAACGTTCCGCAGCATACTAGGCCAGGGATGGGTAATGACCAAATATCCGCCTTCATTATCAGGCGCTGGGTTGCCGTCAAGGTCTACCACGTCCGCCAAAATACCAGGGAAAGGGCGTGAGGCCGAGCCAGGCTTGGTGGGGGTTGCGCTGGCAAGGGGCGTAATCATAAATCCGCCTGTTTCGGTTTGCCACCAGGTATCGACAATGGGGCAGCGCTCTTTGCCAATCACCGTGTGGTACCACATCCAGGCTTCGGGGTTGATGGGTTCGCCCACAGTACCCAAAATTCTTAGGGAAGAAAGATTACGGGCGTTGGGGTGCTGTTCACCCATTTTGATGAAGGTGCGGATGGCGGTGGGAGCGGTGTAGAAAATCGTGACGCCGTACTTTTCAATCACATCCCAAAAGCAACCTGGGTTAGAAGGTCGCGGTACGCCTTCGTACATGACGGCAGTTGCCCCATTAGAAAGGGGGCCGTAGACGATATAGCTGTGCCCCGTAATCCAGCCTACGTCTGCGGTACACCAGTAGACATCGGTGTCTTTAAGGTCAAACGTCCACTTGGTCGTCATGTGGGTATAGAGGTTATAGCCACCCGTGGTGTGAACCACGCCCTTCGGTTTGCCCGTACTGCCGCTGGTGTAGAGAATAAACAGCATATCTTCGCTGTCCATCGGTTCGGCGGGGCAATCGGCAGAGGCTTTAGCCTGAAGCTCATGCCACCAGTGATCTCGCCCTGTTTCCATGGCAATGGGTTCTTTGGTGCGCTGTACCACCAGCACATTTTTGACCGAGGGGACGGCATGATTGGCAAGGGCGTTATCGACCTGTACTTTAAGGGCGACCACTTTATCTTTGCGGAACCCACCGTCTGCGGTGATCACCACTTTGGCTTCAGAATCTACCAGGCGATCGCGCAGGGCCTCTGCACTAAACCCACCAAACACCACCCCATGCACTGCCCCAATGCGCGCACAGGCCAACATGGCGATCGCCGCTTCGGGAATCATGGGCATGTAAATACCCACGCGATCACCCTTCAGCACACCCAACCCCTTTAGCACATTCGCCATCTGGCACACTTCTCTGTGGAGCTGTGCATAGGTGAGGGTGCGGGAGTCTCCGGGTTCGCCTTCCCAAATCAGTGCCGCTTTGTTTTTGCGCCAAGTCGTGAGGTGACGATCTAAGCAGTTGTAAGAAATATTGAGCTTGCCGCCTACAAACCATTTAGCAAAGGGGGGCTGCCAGTCTAAGGTCGTATCCCACTTTTTAAACCAGTGCAGTTCCTGCGCTGCCAACTCTGCCCAAAAGGCAGCAGGGTCAGCCTTTGCCTTGGCGTAAAGCGCTTCGTACTCGGCAAAGCTTTTAATTTCAGCCTGGGCTGATAGCTCAGCAGGGGGCGCAAACAGACGCTTTTCGTTCAGGATGGATTCAATGGTGGGGTTTGACATAGCCCTAAGTCAGAAACGGTTGGGTAAGAAATCTCTTAACCAAGGTCGCACAAAATCATCCAGAAATTCGTTAAGCTTTGCCATTTATTAAGAACAATCCAGCATGGTCTAAGCGCTCAACCGCACGAAAACCTGCTAATGGGGGAGTCCATCGACGGCTTTTTCCATTTTTTCATCAGGGTTCTGAGACTTTAACTTAGGCGATGCCCCGACTAAAAGCTGGTTAATCGAAGTGCGGGTATTAAGGCTAATGCTGCTGAGAGGGCTGGGTAAAAAGCGATCGCCAAAGCCAATAAAAATAAAGGCAACAACGCCCACTGGCAACGCTAGCTTTTTGAGACTCATGAAGGTATAAATCCTGTGAACGAATAGCCGCTGTTTTTAAGGTCAAATCAACAGCTTTTGCCCTAGGGTACCCATCCTCATGAAGGGATAAGACTTTTCTGTCAGCTATCGCACTGCCGCCGCTGCCACCTCAGGTCTTTGGGTCTGTTCTAGCTCCAATTTTGAAAGCGGCACAAGCTGAACCGCACAGGCTTTTAGTTCAGGCTGTTTAGAATCAGGACAGGCGGCTGAATGGGTCATCGCATTTGCTTCTGCATTTTCTGCCCAGAGTTCCCCCCAGTGCATTGGCACAAACGCCGTGCCAGGGGCAATTCCTTTCGTAATGGTGACGGGGAAACGGGCAGAGCCACGTCGCGATCGCACTTCCACCCAGTCATGCTCCTGCACCCCAATGCGACCCGCATCTTTGGGATGAATCTCAATAAACGGCTCTGGGTGCATCTTGCGAATCTTAGGAATACGACCCGTGCGCGATTGGGTATGCCAATGACCATACAGCCGCCCATTGGTTAGCACAAAGGGGTAGTTGTCATCGGGTGGCTCTGCTAGCCCTCTCGAATGCACTGCCGCAAATCTAGCCCTTCCATCCGGCGTATAAAACTTCAGATCGGTGTAAAGGCGTTCTGAAGATAACGCTGCCTTCCCTTTCGGGTAAGGCCACTGCTTAGGGCCTTCCACCCGAAGCCGCTGATGACTTAACCCTGACTGATCGCAAGGACGATTTTGGGTAATTTGGGCAAACTCAGCATAAACGTCCGCCGCACTGCTAAAGGCAAACTGCTTCGCAAAGCCTAGACGCCGCCCGACCTCGGCAAAAATTTCCCAGTCTGGTCGAGCCTCCCCAGGTGGGGATCGAAACGCAGGGCATAGCGTTACCCGCCGCTCGGAGTTGACCATAGTGCCCGATTTTTCGCTGAACTGAGCCGCAGGCAATAGCACATGGGCATAGGCCGACATCTCTGTTGGGAAGTAGGCATCTTGATAGACCGTGAATGCCGACTTGCGAAAGGCCGCCTTCGTGCGCTCAATATCAGGCATGCTCACCACGGGGTTGGTGGCAGCCACCCAGATCATCTGCACCTCACCAGACTCTAACCCCGTGACCATATCCCAGGCGGTTCTGCCCGGTTTTGGTGCAATGCGTCCGGTGGGTAAGTCCCACACAGCCTCAACTTCGGCACGATGCTGAGGATTCATGACCGAGCGATATCCAGGCAGTAGATGCGATAGCCCACCAGCTTCTCTTCCGCCCATCGCATTGGGCTGACCCGTCAGAGAAAAAGGCCCTGCACCAGGCTTGCCAATTTGACTCGTCATCAGATGCAAATTGATGATGGAGCGTACTTTAGCCGTACCCTCTGAAGACTGATTGATGCCCATCGACCATAACGAGAGCACCCGCTCAGATTCCCCCCACCATACCGCCGCCTTTTTTAAGTCCGAAACGCTAATGCCACACCGCCGACTCACGACCTCGGGTGTGTAGTGCTGTACAACCTCTGCATAGGCAGCAAATCCAGTCGTACACTCATCAATAAATTCAGGATCAATTTTGCCCCGACTCATCAAGAAATGAGCAATGCCGTGGAGCAAATCAATATCGGTGCCTGGGTTGATTGCCAAATGCAGGTCTGCCGCTTCAGCGGTTTGGGTGCGGCGGGGATCGACCACAATGAGCTTAATGGTGCGGCTTGTTTTGTGGTGCTTCCGCAATCGGTTAAATAAGATGGGGTGGCACTCGGCAGTATTGGTGCCAATTAAAAACGCACAGTCGGTCAGGTCAAGATCTTCGTAGCAGCAGGGCGGGCCGTCGGCTCCAAAGCTTTGGGTATAGCCCGCTACGGCTGAAGACATACACAAGCGAGAGTTGGCATCAAAGTTATTGGTACCCAAACAGCCTTTCATCAGCTTTTGGGCAATATAGTAGTCTTCGGTTTGGAATTGTCCAGAACCGTACATACAAATAGAATCAGCCCTTCCGGTTAATCGAAGGGTCTGCATTCTTGCGGTAATCTGATTTAGCGCTTCATCCCAGCTCACTCGCTGAAATGGCTCGTTTAAAGAGCGCCGCATCATGGGGTAGCGCAACCGATCTTTATGGAGCGATTCGGTAATGGTTGCGCCTTTGACACACACCATTCCATGACTCGACGGATGAGTGCGATCGCCCCTAACCTGCCAAATCGGCACCCCCTCTGAATCTCGCGTCGTAGGTTTGCCAGCCTGAGCTGGGGGCAGCATTTCTAGGCCACAACCCACTCCGCAATAGGGGCACAACGTTTTGGTAGTATCGCTCATTCCGCTTCCATCGTAATTAACCCGTGTCTACCGCCCGTTAGTCTGAGCGCACCTGTAAGGTACGACAGAGGACGTACTCAGGCGGGGTAACGCTAAGCGTCGGGCTTTTGTAGATTTCCAGCATGGCTTCAGGGGGAGCCTCAAACATAAAGTTCTGAGCCGGAAACAAAATGTGTTCCCAGTCTCCTTCCGAGAGATGGCTCAGCCGCACCACCTGAATCCGCTTTGTCGCATTGACATAGCAGCACAACACTGGCTCCGATAGAACCACAGGAGTATCCTGATTAAGATCTTCTGTTTGCCCAATTTCTGCGGTTAAATCATGGATGGTTTCTGCTGCAAATTCTTGCATCATCACCTCACCTGTTGATAGTACATGTATGCAAACTCCAGTTAAGCTTATTCTTGCTCTTGCAAGATAGCTGGGACTGTATTGTGCGCTACGACCACGCTGTCTGTCTGGTCGTAGTCTTCAGCAAATGATCCTTGTGGCTCTTTCAAAAAGAACGCGCACAGACTGGCACAAACAAGGGCTGAAATCCCCATCACGGCAAACAGCGTTTGGGCATTGGTTAAGCTAAAGATGGTTAAGAAAACAACGCCGCCAAAGTTGCCATAGGCTCCGACGTTACCCGCAATTTGACCCGTTGCTTCTTTTTTGATGAGGGGCACAATCCCGTAGGTGGCACCACAGCCTGCTTGGGCAAAATAGGCGGCAAACATGGTTGCGGCGATCGCCAAGGGAATAGGCCAGCTAGGACGAATGCTGTAGGTCATCAAATAGCCGATCCCGATGCCAACGCTAATAAAGGTCATCGTCCACTTGCGGGAGCCGAACTTATCAGAAATGAGTCCGCCGCTGGGTCGAGATACAAGATTCATGAAGGGGTAGGCAGCCGCAATCATGCCAGCAGCGACATGCTCTAGGCCGAAGGTTTTTTCAAAAAAGGTGGGCAGCATCGAGACTGCTGCTAGTTCTGAACCAAAGTTTGTGACGTAGGTTAGCTCTAGTAACGCCACCTGACGGAACTGATAGCGTTCTGTGGGGCTGTAGATTTTTTGACCCGTGAGCAGTTCTCGGTTTACCTGCCACGCCTGATAGGTTTGATAGGCGTACAGCCCTGCAAGCAATACCCAAATCAAGACCATTTGACCGTCATTGAGAAATTTGAGGGCAGGTCGTGCCAGCCGCCAAGCCAATAGCCCAAGGGCAAAAATTAGCCCAAAGTTCATCACCAACATGGCGTAGAAGCTTTTGATGCTGGTCACTTCTAGCGCACCGCTTTTCTTGGGTTTTTTGTAGGTCTTACCAGGGGGCGTATCCTGTACATTCTTGAGATAAGTTACACCATAGATGGCGGCAACGATGCCAGTTAAGGCGATCGCAAAGCGCCAGTTAGAGGCCCCACCTGACATAAAGCTTGCGCCAACGGCAAGGGCTGGGAGCGCAAATTCTGCACCAAATGCGCCAAAGTTGCCCCAGCCGCCATAGACACCTTCAGCAATGCCAATTTCTTTAGGCGGAAACCATTCAGAGACCATCCGAATGCCCACCACAAAACCAGCACCCACGATGCCCATGAGTAAACGACCTACCACAAGCTGGGTGAACCCCTGGGCGGTCGCCGTCACCAAACAAGGCACTACCGCAAACATCAGAATGAAGGAGTAGGTGCGCCTTGGTCCAAAGCGATCTAACAGCATCCCGATAATAATGCGCGCCGGGATCGTCAGTGCCAAGTTGCAGATGGCTAGGGTTTTAATGTGTTCGGGGCTGATGCTTAGCTCTTTGCCGATGGTGGTGGCAAAGGGTGCAAAGTTAAACCAGCATACAAACGACAAAAAGAACGCAAACCAAGTGAGGTGCAAGACACGGTAGCGTCCGTTGAATGAGAGTAAACCTTTGAGCATGAGAATGAGTTAAAACATTAGTGGTCTGAGACTGCGCCGCTGAACAAAAAGTCAAGGGCGTGGTTCCGCAGGGTGTAGTAGCGGGGATCTTCCATCAGTTGGGCGCGATCGCGCGGACGGGAGAAGGGAACTTCCATTACCTCCCCAATTTTGGCGGCGGGGCCATTGGTCATCATCACCACGCGATCTGCCAAAAACAGGGCTTCGTCAATATCGTGGGTAATCATGAGTACCGTAATTTTGTACTCACTCCAAATTTTGAGCAGCTCTTCTTGCAGCTCTTCTTTGGTGATGGCATCTAGCGCGCCAAAGGGTTCGTCTAAAATCAGCACCTGAGGTCGAATGGACAGCGCACGGGCAATAGAAACTCGCTGTTTCATGCCGCCAGAGAGTTGCCCTGGGCGCTTATTGGCGGCTTCTTCTAGGCCGACTAGGGCAAGGTGCGATCGCACAATTTCGGTCTTTTCTTTCTTAGACTTTTCAGGGTAAACGGCGTTAACGCCCAGATAAATATTTTCAAACGCCGTCTTCCAGGGCAGCAGCGCATAGTTCTGAAACACCACCATCCGGTCAGGGCCAGGACGGCTGATCATCTTACCCTGGAGCCGCACTTCACCACTGGAAGGCTTACGGAACCCAGACACCATATCGAGTAGTGTTGACTTCCCGCAGCCAGAGTGACCAATAAGGCACACAAACTCACTCTCAAAGACCGTCAGGTCAATATTTTCTAAGACGGTATAAGGGCCATTGGGTGTGGGATACACCTTAGAAGCCCGATCAATCACTAAAAAAGGTTCGCGCTGGGTTGGCTGCAAGGTGGCCTTAGAGGTGGGTAGGGTTTGCATTGGTCTTTAAAGTCCCTAAAGAGTGGCTATGCGACTGCTTTTACAGCTTTCTCTGGTGCTTCGTCAATCAAAATTTCTTCAACACGAACATCGCGGCAAATGTCTAGACTATTGAGGTAGCCCATCGGGTCATCGGGGTTAAAGACCTTGCCATCAAAGAGTTTGAACGAGCTGCGATTAGGTTCAGCATCGGGTAGACCCAGCTCCCGTGCCGCACGACCATAAAGATCCACCCGCCGCACACGCTCTAGAATTTCAATCCAGTTGCGGGGGAAGGGCGTGATGCCCCAACGCGCAAGCTGGGTTAAAATCCATAGCCCTTCAACCCTTCCAGGGCAGTTGGACTGATCAACGTGAAAACGGTTGAACTGCCAGAGATCTTCGGGTTCTTCGCCGGTTCCACGTTCATAAGGGTCAATAAAGCCAGGTCTTGCATAGGTTGCAGATGCGCCAAGATATTCGGGCTTGGCGAGTAGCTTTAGAATTTCTTCGCGGTTGCGAGGATTGTCGCAGTAGTCACAGGCTTCGATCAGCGCTTTAACCAAGGCGTTGTGGGTTTCAGGATGCTGAGCCGTCCAGTCTTCTCGTACACCTAAAACTTTTTCGGGATGGGAAGGCCAAATCTCTAAATCTGTGGCGATAACGTAGCCTAATCCTTCCTGCACCGCTCTAGAATTCCACGGTTCGCCGACGCAATAGCCATCAATGTTTCCGGCGCTCAGGTTGGCAACCATTTGAGGCGGGGGAATCACCGTGAGGTCAACGTCTTGATCGGGGTCAATTCCGGCAGAGGCCAACCAGTAGCGCAGCATCAGGTTATGCATGGAGGTGGGGTGAACCATGCCCAGAGTGTGCCGCTGGTCTGGGCTTTGGGCAAGGGCTGCTTTAAAATCTGATAGCGTTCGCACCCCCTGATCCCACAGCTTTTTACTGAAGGTGATGGCGTTGCCGTTGCGCGATAAAATCAGTGCCGTCACGATGGGCAATGGCTGATTTTGCTCACCAAAGCCAAGGGTCATGGAAAGCGGCATCCCTGCAACCATTTGGGCTGCGTCTAGGCGGCGGCTGGCAACACCCTCTGCGATCGCCTTCCAACTTGGCTCTCGACTGAGCGTCACTTCTTCTAAGCCGTGCTTAGCAAACAGTCCTTTTTCTTTTGCCACTACCAGGGGCGCACAGTCGGTCAGAGGCACAAAGCCGATTTCGAGGTTGACCTTTTCGAGACCATGACGGGCGATCGCCACAACCTGCTTGAGCTTGCGCTTCTTATCTCGCTTCTGCTGATTGAGAAAATACACAATCTCATTACGCAGCGCATAGTAGCTAGGGTGGTTCACCACCTCCAAGCGCTGGCGAGGTCGAGGAATGGGGACCTGCAAAATCTGCCCAATGTGAGACTCTGGCCCATTGGTCAGCATCACCACTCGGTCTGAGAGCAGCAGGGCTTCATCCACGTCATGCGTGACCATGACGCAGGTGACTTGGCTCTCTTGGCAAATCTGCATGAGCTGCTGCTGAAGGTTGCCCCGCGTCAGGGCATCTAGGGCACCAAAGGGTTCATCGAGCAACAGTACCTGGGGGCGAATGGCTAGGGCGCGGGCGATCGCCACCCGTTGCTTCATACCGCCGGAAAGTTCTTTCGGCGTTTTGTCAGCGGCGTGGCGCAGACCCACCAACTGAATATTGTGCTCAATAATTCCACGCCGCTCGCCCTTGGGCAAATGACTCAAAACCTTATTGACAGACAGCGCAATATTTTGGCGCACCGTCAGCCAAGGTAATAGCGAATAATTTTGAAACACCATCATGCGATCGGGGCCAGGGCTAGAAATTTGACGACCATCTAGGATCACGCCGCCCACCGTTGCCTGATCGAGTCCCGCCATAATGTTGAGCAGCGTTGACTTACCGCAGCCCGAATGACCAATCAGCGAAACAAACTCACCCTGCTTAACAGTCAGGGCAATATTTTTAAGGGCAATGTAGCTGCCGCCATCGCGCAGCCCAAAGACCTTATCAACGTGATCAACTTCTAAAAAAGCAGACATAGACCTAGACCTAACCGACCTAACGTTAACTAAGACTCAGATGCAATCAAAGAACCGAGATAGCTGACAAAGCGATCCAAACACAGCCCCACAATGCCGACACATAACACTGCCAAAATAATCTGGCTCATGCCGTTGTCATTTCCAGCGTTGTAGGCATCCCAAATATAAAATCCAATACCACCTGCACCAGAAGCCAGCATCTCAGCCGCTACAATCGCCAGCCATGCTAATCCAATGCCAATTCGTAAACCCGTAAAAATATAGGGCACCGTAGAAGGTATCAAAATACTGAACAAATATTCTCGACCAGACAACTGTAAGACCTTTGCAACGTTGTCATAGTCTTTAGGAATTTGCTGTACGCCCACTGCCGTATTAATCACAATCGGCCAAATCGCGGTAATAAAAATCAAAAATAAAGCAGCAGGTTGACCATCCTGAAAAATTGCAAGGGCGATGGGCAGCCAAGCCAAAGGCGGAATTGTTCTCAAAATCTGGATCATCGGGTCAAAGCCACGCCGAAGGAAAGGATTCACCCCAATCGCAAGGCCAATCGCGACGCCAACAATCGCAGCAAGGGTATAGCCCAAGGCCACGCGCTGGAGGCTAGTAAAGAGCTGTAGCCCAATGCCACCCTCAGCAAAGGGATTTAAGAGTAGCCCAAAGGTTTGAGACACCACCTTAAGTGGTGCAGGCATCTTTGATGCTGGATTCATACATAACACTTGCCAGATCAGCAGCACTACGCCCGTACAAATAATGGGCGGAAAAATAAGGGGACTCAGTTTTTTAAATTGAGTTGCAAAGATTGACGGGTTGGGGAGTGCGGGGTTTGCCATGATCTGAAGTGAGTCCTTTAATAATAAAAAAGAGTAAGAATTTTAAAGCCTAGTCATGGAGCTGAAGTGATGTTCAAACCCCATGACTAGGCTTATTGAGCCTTAAGCTTTTTTGATCTTGAGACCCTTGAGATAGGCCATGGGGTCGGCGGGGTCAAATTTAACCCCGTCAAAGAAGGTTTCTACCCCACGGGAATCACTCTTAGGAATAGCAGCCTCTTGACCAATCATCTTTGCCGCCTCTTTCCAGAGGTCAGCGCGATTCACTTTACCCACTAGAGCCTTGATGTCTGTATCAGCAGGGAGTTTGCCCCACCGCATGTTTTCAACCAAGAACCAGGTATCGTGACTGGTGAAGGGGAAGGAGGCATCTTCTTGCCAGAACTTCATCTTCAAGGGGCTGTCTTTGAGGGTACGACCATCGCCAAAGTCGAAGTTGCCCTTAGAGCGCTCAACGATGTCCTTAGCGGGTGCTTTGACATACTTATCAGCGGACAAAATTTGGCACATCTCGGCTTTGTTTTCGTCCTTATCGCACCACATTTGGGCTTCAAGAATTGCCGCAAGGATTGCCTTTGCAGCTTTAGGGTGTTTGTCAACCCAATCTTTGCGCATGGTGAATGCTTTTTCAGGGTGTGCCTTCCAAAGCTCACCTGTGGTGACGGCGTTGTAGCCTAACTTTTTGGTTACGAGCCTCTGATTCCAAGGTTCTCCTACACAAAAGGCATCCATAGCCTTGGTTTCCATATTGGCAACCATTTGAGGGGGTGGAATGACCTTGATGTCTACATCAGTTTCTGGGTTTACGCCATTAGCCGCTAACCAGTACCGCATCCACAAATCGTGATTACCACCGGGGAAAGTAACGGCAGCTTGGAATTTTTTGCCGCTGGCCTTCTTTGCGTCAATCTTTGCTTTAAGGGTTGGGGCTTTTGCCTCTAGCTTAAGGTCAAGGTACTCATTAGAAAGCGAGATCCCTTGACCATCGGTGTTCAACCGAGCTAAGAGATACATCGGCACAGGAGATTTGGTGATTTTACCCACCGTCATCAGGTAAGGCATTGGAGACAAAATGTGTCCCCCATCAATGCCGCCTTTTTCGCTGCCCAGCTCTAAGTTGTCGCGGGTGGTCGCCCAAGAAGTTTGTTTGTTGACGGTTACGTCCTTCATTCCGTACTTCGCAAACAGACCCTTTTCTTTCGCGATAATCAAGGGAGCACAGTCGGTGAGGGCGATGAAGCCAAGTTTGGCACCCGTCACTTCAGGGGTCTCTTTCGCGCCAGCGCTGGCTGCGGTAGATGCGGTCGGGGACAGACTTGAGGTGGTGCTAGATTCTCCGCAGCCGTGAGCTAACAGAGCTGTCGCAGTCGTTGCACCAGCGGCGATCAAAAATTTGCGTCTAGACAGGTTGGACATAGCTTAGAACTGAAACTCCTCTCCAAAAAGTGTGTCGTTTTGCCCCATACAGCGCTACGCGCGTAGGCTCAAGAAAGTGTTGATTAACAGTTCACAACCACTTGACCCGTGGGATGGGCAATACAGGCCAAAATATAGCCTGCGGCCTGTTCCTCGGCGTTGAGTGCTTGCGGATCCCCCCCATAGTTCACGGCTCCTGACACTAGCTGTTGCTTACAGGTGCCACAAGACCCTGCACGGCAGCTACTGTCAAGGTTTAGCCCTGCTTGTTCTGCGACTTCAAGAATGAAGTCGCCCTCGGTGCAATCGACGGCTTTACCCGATTGGGCAAAGGAAACCGTCGCGGGTGGTGCTCCAACAGCGGGAGGGGAAACAATATCCCTTTCCATAACTGTTGGTTCTAGCACTACCCCAGCTTTAAGCTGCGCCCCAAAGTGCTGAATCAAAAGATCTCGCACTACGGGTTTGAGGTCTTCGCAGGGAATACTTTTCATGACGCAGGTGCCCAAGTGGGCATCTTTGCCAACCTTGCCCCCCATGTAGATATCGACGCCTTCTAGGGTTTTGCCGTTCTTACGAACTTTGGTTCCCATAAAGCCGATATCTGCCACCTGCGGCTGTCCGCAGGAGTTGGGGCAGCCTGTCCAGTGCATTCGCACAGGCTGGGCAAGGGTGAGTTCTTGTTCGAGTTCGTGGGTCAATTCTACGGCGCGGTTTTTGGTTTCGACGAGGGCGAAGTTACAAAACTGTGCGCCTGTGCAGGAGACGAGCGATCGCGATAACAGTGACGGTTCTACAGAAAATTTTTGAAGGGCTGGCTCTTGTAAAAGTGTATCAATGCGAGAGTCTGGGACGTTAGGAATAATGGCGTTTTGCTCTACGGTTAGGCGGATCTCGCTGCTGCCGTAAACCTCAGACAGTCTGGATAGCTCAAACATATCGTCGGCGTAGAGCCGCCCCACAGGGACGTGCAGCCCTACATAGTTGAGTCCAGCCTGTTTTTGGGCGTAAACCCCAATGTGGTCACGTTTCTCCCACATGATTTCATCTTTGAGGGCTGCGGCTTGGAGGGTAAAACCCAACTGCTGCTCAACGGCAGTGCGGAACCCTTCGAGCGTCATTTGATCAATCAGCCACATCAGCCGAGATTTTTGGCGATTGGCGCGCGGGCCGTTGTCTCTAAAAACTTCCAGAATGGCCTTACAGACGGCTACGACTTCACTGGGTGACACCCAGGCATTCAGCGGAATGGCTGCTTCACAGCGTTTGGGAGAGAAAAAGCCGCCGACGACGACGTTAAAGCCAATCTGTTCGTTTTTGTAGGCGGGCACAAAGGCGATGTCGTTGATTTCGGCGTGGATGGAGTTATCTCGGCATCCGGCGATCGCAATATTGAATTTCCGAGGCAGGTTAGTAAAGGCTGGATTCCCTCTGCCGCTATCGGTAATCATGTCCTGGATGGCGATGGCGAGTTCACGAGTATCAATGAGTTCATCAGCATCAATGCCCGAAACTGGAGAACCCGTGACGTTACGCACATTGTCCATGCCGGACTGGATACTGGTGAGTCCAGCAACATGGAGCTGATTAAAAATATCGGGGATGTCTTCAATGCGGATTCCCCGAAGCTGTAGGTTTTGGCGGGTGGTAATGTCTGCACAGCCATCGGCTCCATAGCGCTGCACAATGTCCGCAAGTATCCGTATCTGGGTGCTGGTGATGATGCCTTGGGGCAGGCGTAGCCGCATCATAAATTTGCCAGGTGTGACGGGCCTAAAAAAGATGCCCAGCCACTTGAGGCGATAGTCGCGGTCTAGCTCATCGATCGCTTCCCAGCCAATTTGGGCAAAATGATCAAGGTCTTTGCGAACTGCTAGGCCGTCTTTTTCTGCCTTGAGGCGCTCAAATTTATTGAGTTTTTCAGTTGTTTCTACCGTAAGGCCAGTCAAGGTAGTACCCTCTCAAAAGTATCAAACTACAGCTCATCTCTCAAACGAGAATGCTTAGATCGTCAGAGATTACGACGATGATTAGTAGTCTTCTATGTCTTGTTAAGTTAAGGGCGATGGCACACAGAATTCGTATCAAAAGCTACACAAACTGAAACGCCCATAAATAAAAAGGATTGAGTTAATGCGTTTTACGCATTGAGATTAATGTGAGTCATTAATATAGAGTTCACATTGGCTTGATGTTGTGGAGAAAGGGGCGATCGCCCTTCAGTCTCAGTAAAAGCTCTGATTTCTAGCGAAATAGTTTGTTAAGGCGTGGATTGGGGACTTTTGCTGAGCGTCATACCGCAGTTCTGGTATCGAAGGCTGTGCACACAACAAGTCCGCCTAGGCTGGATTTGAGGATTCAGGGCAGAACTAACTAGGAAACTTTAAACATGGATCAATGGCTGGTCTCAACCGAGCATGGCCAACGCTGTTTTGGGGCCGGAGATGTTCGACGAGTGACCCATCTCTACATCCCTTTGCTGATTCATGCAATAGGTCTAATGAAAACAGAGATGTATTACTACCAAACAGAACTGTACTTTCAAGCTTCAGACTCTATCCCAAGATAGCGAAATTCCTGAACTTTTCCGATATTTTATCCATGAATTATAAGATTTTTAGATTAATCTATCTAATAGAGTGACTTAGATAATATCGTTAAGGCATCGTATGGTGGAATCAAAAGGCTAGCCCCTTGTATATAACGAATAGAACCAAGAATCTATGGTGATTCTTGTTCTTCAACAACTCATGACAATAAAAAAATTGAGGATTAGGTGACTTGTCCCTCTGCTCCCTGCGGTGTCCTGCCATGTCCTGCCGTGTCCTGAGCTTGCGGTTGGCGTAGCCTCGCCTCTGGCGATAGGGAGCTTGCGGTTGGCGTAGCCTCGCCTCTGGCGATAGGGAGCTTGCGGTTGGCGTAGCCTCGCCTCTGGCGATAGGGAGCTTGCGGCTGATGTAGTCTTGTCTTTGAAAATAGGAATCTGTTTCATCGTTGATTCCGGTTCGATACTTAGATTGAAATAAGTATAAGGAATATTAAAAATTTTAATGTATTTTCAATTTCAAAAAGAATTTGCCTTAAATTACAGCTCTATATTTGTATGAGAAAATTAGCTAACCAACAAGGAAATAACAATAAAAAGAATCAATCTATTTTCTTAGAAGACCTATCTCAAAATACCAGAAATAGAATGGTTTCTTTTTTGCATGCCTTGATATTGTTCAGTAAAAATTTAATTCCAGAACTTGTGACCATTCTGCTAATGTTATCTCTAAGAATGGAGCTATTTAAAGATTTTTATTTTTTCTGTATTTTATTTTTTATAAATACTATATTTTCAAGACTTATTTGGAATGTCGCAATCATAATTCATGGTCTGGGACATGTTATTTTGATAGCCATTATTGACCAAGATCGCTCTTTCTTAAGTATTTCTAACGTTCTTGAAAATAGAAGTTTTTTTGAGATATTTAAGTCATTATTTCCATTTCGTTCTATTTTTATACCTATTCTCGATAAAGATCTTCCTTGGCTTAGATCGGGTTATGGCGAACCTTGGGCTATCCGACTCAAATCAATTGGTGGCTTGGGATTGAATATAGTTACGATTGGAGCTTTGTTTTTTATTATTGATAGTCATCCTGATATGTTTTCGGGAGTATTCGGTGCTAGCTCTATAAATGAGGGGCGGTTCTTCTTTGATGCTTTCATTGGCTTTAACGGATTAATTATATTTAGCTCTCTTTCAGATTTGTCTGCTTTTGTGAGTGGATCTGCTGAATATTTTAACTGCGGTAATTTCGGCTTTATAGGCAAACGGATGCTTCCGTCGGAGAAGGCACTGCTACCGCAGAAGATTGTAGAAATCTTTAAGATTATGGGTCGCGAAACTGAAATTCGTGGTGAACAGGCGGGCGGCGGGCTTGTGTTAGCGCGCAATCCGCAGAATCAAAACGTATTTGTTGGCAAAAAGGTCGTTAATCAAAAACGAGATAATTTAACGCGATCGCTAGAAACAGCTTTTTCTTCTGTAAGACAGAAGGCCGTTGCAACAGGAATCAAGCCTTTGGAATCGACGACTATTGGTGCATGGCATTATCGCTACGGAACAAGCGGTCCGCCAGATATTTTAGAAACCCACTGGCATGAGTGGATGTCTGCAAGAAATGAAAACGTTTGGGCTATCAAAGCAGGGAAATGGACTTGCCTGAGCAAAAATGTTAACCACCGTATCACCCATAATGGGGACTTTGATGCCTGGACTTTACATAGTAAACCGATTGAAAATGCTCAGCTAGGACTATGGCTCGAGCGAGTGCTACATACACCCAATTTGGCAAAGGGAGATTCCCCTAAAATTGCCGGAATGATGGACTTATTGATCGCTCAGGGAATGTGGTTCGCCGCAGTTCGGTTAGCCTATCAGCTTGAGGTGGCTGATTCCATTGAGGCTGCGTTTGGTGGAGGTGAAATTTCTAGCACTGCATTAAATACTGCGCCTAGCAAGTCAGAACTCAATCAATGGGCAAACACCTTCGAGCATGTTTTTACGCTGCTGTATGGAGAAGTCTCCGATGCAGCTGACGCGAATGTCACAAACTCAAATATCGACAATAAAAAATATAGCCATTTTGAACAGACTGTTCTACAAACGCTTTCCCAAGATCCTTCAGTCCGTGAATGGTCGTACCGTCAGCAGATCAGCTTTATAAAAACTGCAATTCAGGCTTTTTTTTGTAATGACCTTTTTCATTCCACACAGCAGTTTATGGCCAATGCAAAGGGCAGCTTTGGCCTAGTGACAGTATCAACCCTTGAGCCAGAGCAGATTGTATTGAGTGCTTTAGGGCAGCCGATTATTATTGGCTGCAATACTCAAGAGAACTACATGATTTATGCATCTGAACCCGCTGCTATTGATGCTGCATTAGAAAATACGACCGGATCGTTTCGTTTAGACTTAAATCAAACGATGGGAGAGATTGCATTAGTCAGTGCTGACAATATCACACTCTACTCAATGGAGAAAAGTCGAAATCTACAGGCTACAGAAATAGCATCTAGATGGATATCTATGGAGAGTAGTACTTCTCATCAGGTTGCTCCGATTGAGGTGAGCGATCCAGTTGAGAGAGATATTAAAGAAATTCCGCAGGTTCTCCAAACTATTGAACAATCTTGGGCAGAACCTTTTTCAGTAAACTGCCAAAGTGCAGAAAATCTCGTCCATTTTCTGATTGAAAAAGCTGAATATTTTCAGAAAAAGCAAATCAAAATGCTCGAAACTGGCTTAGATACTCAGATTGGGGAAGGGCATTCGATTGATCTATTGATTACAGGCGTGGAGAATAGCCTATGGCTGGGTGAACAATTTGCCCAAGATGCAAAAACGATCTTCCCGTTTTTGCACATCAAGACGCTGTCATCGAATCAAGTTTTGAAAGCACTTAAGCATGACCTGGCGAGCTTACAACTTGGTAAAAAAACACTGGTACTGGCCATTACGCAGTCCGGTCAGACCTTTTCAACAGTGCAGGCTATTCATGCCTTTGAGCAACTACGACATCATGAAGGCATTTGCGAATTATTTATCGTAACTGGGGAACCCAGAAGTTTTCTCGGTTCTACAAATGCTTCTAATACACCCACGCAAAACGCTCAATCTGTAAGCCGAGATCGTGCGCTCAGCCACAGAATGTTTGTCAATCGAAGCGGACGGAGAACAGCTGAACCCTCGACCTTGGCCTCTGCTGCGACTCATCAAACCTTGACAGAACTGTTGCTATACATCGCTCAACACATGAGGGAAGCTTTTCCCAATGCTCGTCCTTTCGGCATGACCTTGACTTCCAACAGTCTTTTGTTCCTCAAGCGAATCAACTCTGACTTTTTAGAAAAAAGCGTCTATGAAATTATCGGCAACACGGCAGCAGGGAACCCCCTTGAATCAGCAATCCATCAGCAGCTCATTGCCAACGGTCAAAAATGGGCGCTTCATATCACAGAAACACCTATTGTCTGGGGAATTCACGCCCTTTATACACTTATCAGCGTAGGTTGGGTGATCCCTTTTGGATACACGATACCCATTTTTGCAACCAGTTTTCGGCTAATTGTAATGGCGCTTGGGTTGACCAGTGATTTCTGGTTTGCTGCGCTCATTTCACCTGTGCTAACAGTATTGGATATTGCTGTATATATTTTTGGTCCTTGGCTGTGGACGCTTGCTTTACGGGGCTTTCAGGACAGGCCACTGCTCGCACGGACAGGGAAACGAACCTTAGTGATTGGCGATACAGACTGGGTGCATCAGCTTCTCAATGCCTATGTGAGTAAACTCTTTTCACTCAGCTACGGCATTGCTTCATTAGAAGTTCAGTCTGCTAACCCACAAGATCATTTATTGCACCACTTTGGACATCAGGTAGCCAGAGGCACCTTAATCTTTTTGGGGGTACCAGATGGACGCTGGAGTGAGAAGCTAAAAATTGAGGAAAATGCTGTGATCATGACTGGCAAACAAGCCCATGGCGTAAGAAACAGGCGGATAGGGTCTGAAGTGATTGTGCTTGGGCACAATCCTGAGATTAAGAATAAGGGGTTTAATGAAGCGCTGGTTTTAAGGGGAGATCCGAGTTCTCTCTACCTTAAACAGGCCAGTACGCCAGATCAACAAGTATTACTTGAAGCCCTTAATGAATCCCGATTTAAATCTTTTGGACGGTTGTTAGCAAGCTATATCTTTTTCTGGGCACTGGCTAAAAAAGTTGCCTTGTTTCCTTTCTTAAAATATGAGCATTGGAAATCTCAAAGTCGAACAAAAATTATGACGACGGCCTCGCCAGTCTCAGGGCTAGATATGCAGCAGTTTGAAAAGGAAATGATTCAGCCTGAGAAGGCGAATACACCTCTTTCTTCCGCCAGCAAAGATCTTCAGTCGAAAGCAATGTATACCCGTGACGAGTCAACATTCATTCAATAGCTCTTCTTGCCAGGTTTCTGCCTTGGCACCGTGTCCTGAACGGGTAATGTGGTGACGGGAATGAGTCGGGGGACGATCAAACTCATCTCTTTGAAAGCTATTGAAGCCGAAACCGATCGGAATTTTGTGTATATAAGCCTTGAAATGACTGAGATATAGACTTCAGAACCTCGCTCACACAAAAACTGAACATATTCTAAAAAGGCTATGTTGACGCAATAGGCTAAATACCTGACGATACAGGTGGGTAGACTTGTTTATGAATTTTCGCTCTTGTTGCGCCACTTAAGCGTCTCATGATTTTCTACTCTTTATCGCCCCAAACTTCTGTCTTATAAGCTTTATAGATACTTGTGTCAGGCCGTCAGGAGGATTAATTCATCTCTTTGTTCATATTTTAAACTGTATTTAACACCGTTATTCAAAGATATGAAGTTAGCAAGATTTTGAATATTTCGGATAGTCAACAACCCTTTAGAAATGTTCTAATTCAGCATGACTGTATTTTCTTCCGCCACGCTTCTAATTCGCAACGCCAATGTTTTGATGCCCGACGGCAGTTTCCAGCGCGCCGATGTGTTGGTGCAGGGAGGATGCATTGAGCAAGTTAGTCCAAGTCTTAACCCAGAGGCTGATCAGGTTATTGAAGCGGCCCACCTCACGTTGCTACCGGGTGTGATTGATCCCCAAGTGCATTTCCGTGAACCTGGTTTAGAGCATAAAGAAGATCTCACTACGGCATCTCGCGCCTGCGCCCGTGGCGGCGTGACGTCCTTTTTGGAAATGCCCAACACCAAACCGCTCACTATTAATCAGGCTGCCCTAGACGATAAACTGGCACGCGCTGCTCAAAAATCTTTTGTGAACTTTGGCTTTTTTATCGGTGCCACCGCCGAAAATTTGCCTGACCTACAAACGGCAACCCCAACCCCTGGCATCAAGATTTTCATGGGTTCAATGCATGGCGATCTGCTGGTGGATCAAGAAGGGGCTTTAGATCGCATTTTTGCAACAGGTACTCGTCTGATTGCGGTTCATGCCGAAGACCAAGCCCGTATTGCCCAGCGCCGCAAAGAATTTGAAGGCATTACAGACCCAGCTATTCATTCGGTGATTCAAGATAATCAGGCGGCACTTAACGCAACGACACTGGCGCTCAAGCTGTCTAAAAAGTATCAGCGGCGGCTCCATATTCTGCATCTTTCTACGGCAGAAGAGGCCGAACTATTGCGCCAAGATAAGCCCGCGTGGGTAACGGCAGAAGTAACGCCCCAGCATTTGCTGCTTAATACGAGCTTCTACGAAAAACTCGGTTCACTGATTCAGATGAACCCGCCTATTCGGAGTGTTTACGATAATGAGGTGCTGTGGCAGGCGCTTCAGGATGGTGTAATTGACTTTATTGCCACCGATCATGCCCCCCATACGCTGGCAGAAAAAGGTCGGGCGATCGCAACCGATCAGACTGAGGAAGATCCATCTTCCACAACTGTTTTTCTGGAACCTGCCAAAGTGCCCTCTGGTATGCCTGGGGTGGAAACATCTCTGCCGCTCATGCTGACTCAAGCGATGCAGGGCCGATGTACAGTTGCGCAAGTCTCGAACTGGATGTCTACGGCAGTGGCGAAAGCCTATGGGATTGTAGGGAAGGGGGCGATCGCCCCTGGGTATGACGCGGACTTGGTGCTGGTGGATTTAGAAACCTACCATCCGGTTCTGCGCGAAGAACTGCAAACCAAATGTGGCTGGAGTCCCTTTGAAGGTTGGAATTTGACCGGATGGCCTGCGGTGACGATCGTAGGAGGGCAGGTGGTTTATGAAAGGGGTCAATTTAACGAACAGGTGCGCGGAAAAGCCTTGCGTTTTAGTGCCAGTAAGGCTCTCTGAACCTAGGAGATTCTTTTCATCACGCCTGTTCGCGGATGCCATCCTAGCATTGGGTTTCCGAACGTCAACCCAACGACTGTGCTTTACTCATCGGCTGCATTTTCTGTCTGGTCGCAATACAGTCTGCCAAATAAATCGCATCCCGTGCAATGCCCGAAAATCTTCCAGAACCCCAGGTATAGAGCCAAGGCAACCCTAAAAAGTAAAGTCCTCGTGTGCCAGTAACGCCACGCTCATGACCAGGGTACCCCTTGCCATCAAACACTGGAATCTCAATCCAACGAAAGTCGGACTCATACCCCGTACACCAAATCACCGTGCCAATATCGACGGCACCATAGTCTAAAGCCAAGCCATCGGCTTCAGGTTCCCAGACCGGTTGATAGGGTGGGTCAGTGTCTGCCTCAATGTGGTGCTTTTCAATAAAGCCATCAATGTTTTTTTTAATGCTTTCAGCGACGGTATCCGCTTTATCTAAATTTTGCTTCAGGTCATCACAAAACATCAGGGTGCTGCCATTAATGCTCTGTAACCTGCCGTGGAGCTTCATGCCTTCTAGCGCAAACTGTCGCAGGTCAATCTCGCGGCCTCCATCTCGTCCGGTCACATAGTGATTTGCATTGGTTCTCACCTTGTCTTTCTGGGGATGTTCATCAATCGGAAGATCGTAATACCCCATCTGGTCTAGCCAATCCACCACGTCTTTGCCGCGATACCGACGGGGCGATCGCGGTGCCCCTCCCACGCACAAATGCACCTGCTGGTCAGCAAGGTGCAAATCCTCCGCAATTTGACAGCCAGATTGTCCAGTGCCCACCACCAAGACGGCCTTGTCTGGTAAAGACTGTGGGTTTCTATATTCTGAGGAATGGATCTGCACCATCGACGCAGGGAATCGTTGAGCGATTTTTGGAAGTTTGGGGAGATGGTAGCCACCCACCGCAACCACCACCTGATCTGCCGTGTACTCCCCCAAGGAGGTTGAAATTTCAAAAGTACCCGCATCACTCGTTTTGCGAAGGCTCGATACACCCACCCCTTCTTTAACAGGTGCATCGAAAGAAGCTGCATAGTCCTCTATGTACTGAACAATTGCGTCTTTTTGCATAAATCCGTGCGGATCATTGCCAGGATAGGGATAGCCCGGGAGCCGACATTGCCAGTTAGGCGTCACCAGACAAAAAGAATCCCAACGTTTTGAGCGCCAGGAATGCGCAATTTCATTTTTCTCAAAAACAATGTGGTCTAAGCCTCTTTCTTTTAGGCAATAGCTGACGGATAGTCCCGCTTGTCCACCACCCACAACAATGACGGAATAATGCGTTTTCATTGCTTATCTTCCCTAAAGCGATTCAGCCTGTGATACCACGTTAGGGGGAAGCTCTAGGTGCATTTTGTAGCATCTACTACGGAACAATAAAGCCTAACGATACGGATAGCAAGGGTTCAGCATGGGCTTCAGAGTCACCCGATTGAGGCTTCAATGAACGGCTTCTCCCTATCTAAATCAATAGGTATCGTAATCACAAGCATCACTGTGCGCTATTGCATCCATCCATTCACCATCACTTGGTAGAGTGCCTGAAACCGAGTTTGAGCCTTAAGCTTTTTGACCGCATTATTAATATGAAACTTAACGGTACTTTCACTAATGATGAGATGGATGGCAATATCGCGATCGCGCAATCCCTGAGCCAATAGCGTCAGAATCTCTTGCTCTCTCTCAGATAATAGTGAGATCTTCGGGCTTGAACTCGCTTGGTACGGAATTGTGAGGCGGATCTGAATCACCTTTTGATGGCTATCCGTTTGACTTTGCAAAGTGCCTCCTAAACAAGCAAAGGTCGGTTTAAGCTGCTTAAATTGCGTTGATAACGTGTCTTGAAGTTTGACCTGAGATGATCCAGGGTCTGAAATCAAGGCTTCGAGGTCTACGGTGTCTTCGCTATAGATGAGTTTGCAAGAAATGCAGTCCATCGGTTTTAGAACATCCGCCACCTGGAGCACAATATTGCTCACCGAGAGGGGCAACACCTGTTCCGTTCCAACCAATGTGATGCGCACTGAATTCAATAAGCAGGCCAATTGATCGGACAGCGAGAGCTGATGAAAAACTTGGGTTGTGGTAGAAGATTGCCAATTCTGCTGCGCTTGCTGATACTTAAGAGCCATTTCAAGGGCTACCGCAATGGTTGTACACAAAGATTGCAGCACTTCTAAAAATTCTGCTGCCATTGCCCGTTGACTAAAGGCCGCCAACACGCCCACTACTTGATCGCCAACGGTCAACGGATACCCTGCAAACCCCTGAATTTGGTTGGCGATCGCCCAGTCTCGATCCTTGACCCAAGGTTCTTCCACTAGATTATTGCTCAAAAATGAAACCCGATTTTGCGCAATTTTCCCGACCTTATAGGAACCCATCGCCACCCGCGCAAACTCACCATTGATGCGGGTCGATAACCCCGAAGAGGCTACTAAACGAAGAGATTTGGCATCTGCTTCTACTAACCAAATGCGTGCAAAAACGCAGTCAAAGTTCTCAATCAGTCCATTGGTGATGCAGTTGGCGATCGCCTCTGGGTCAAAACAACCGCTCAGTTTCTGTGCAAGCCGATTGATGCGCTGAAGATAGAAAATGAGCTGTGACCCATCTATTAATTGTGGCGAGGTTTCAGGCACGAATTAACTCTCAAGGCAGGCTCTTAACCTTTTTCATAGTTCAGTTGGCGCTCTAGAAACTGTGTTGTTTACTACCAGACCATTGGGTCAAACTTTTTAAGACGTTCAAAGGGTTACTCAATAAAACGGAGGACCTTCACCTTGCTCGGTAATTGTCCCTCATACTTTGTTGCAGTTGCCTCAATTTCTTGAAGTTGACCCAGCGCCAATCTACAAGGGAAACCATATTTCGCCTTCACTCGATCGCTGGCAATGGTCAACGCCGCCTGTGATCGCGCGACGAAATCCGATAGGTCATAGCTTTGGTCAGGGGTGAAGTAGTCCTTGACGATTAAAGACGGTGAGTAGCAGACCGCCTGAGATCCATCGGGCCACTCGATTTGAAACCGAATTTCTGGCATGGGAGGCTCCTAATAAATTGAATCAATTTAATTTAGACCACATTAACGTCTCAAACGGATCGCTGCTGTAAATGCCGATAGCATTGAATATGTAGGCGAGCAGAAGCTTCCCAAGAGTATTGAGACACAACACTTTGACTCTTTTGTTTTAGCGGCTCAGATAGGCTCGGCTGCACGCTTGCAATCATGGCCTGGGCGATCGCCTCCACGTCATAGGGATCCAGCAATAGCGCCTGTTCTGGGGTTAAGAACTCGGTGAACGGCGGCTGATTGGATGTGATAACGGGGAGATTGGAGGCGATCGCCTCTAGCACCACCAGTCCCCAACCTTCTTTAAGGGACGGAAACACAAAGGCATCGGCACAGCGATACAGTAAAGGCAACTCATCTGCTGAAACTACGCCAGGAATCATCAGAGATTGCCCCAGCGAGATATTCAATTTCTGAACTGCATCAAAAAACTGCTTTCGATAGGGCGAAACGTCAAAGAACGTATCGCCCCCAGCAATGACGAGCTGTGCGTCAGGGAAGCGTTCTAGAACTTGAGCAAATGCTTCTGCGATTGCAATGGAGTTTTTGCGAGGTTCAATGCCGCCAACCGTTAAGTAAATGGGATGTCCTTTTAAGCCAAGATGCTGTTTGATTGCCGCAGTCGCCGCTGGGTTAGCGCAAAAACGCTGAACATCTACTCCATTGGTGACACGAGCTGTTTTGACTTGATAGTGCTGTTCTACCTGAGCTTGCCAATACTCGCTGACGCATAAGCATAAGTCCGGCAGCCGAATGGAGCGATCTTGGCAGTCTTGAAGGTAAGGATGGTTGAAGTCATCAATGTGGTGAATGGTGCGGAGATAGTGAGGGATGATTTGGCGATCGCGCAAGATAGCCAGTGCATTGGCGCTAATGCAGTCTTGGGCGTGGTAGCAATCAAAAACTTCTGAAGATTGCTCAAAGTAATCTACAAACTCTTGAATCCGCTGTTTTACCAGCACTTCTACGTCATCGGCAGCAGGTAAGGCCGGAATCAGACGATACTCGCACTGAAGCGGACGACAAAATTCAGCGCCAGCTTTCGCCAGTGCAAAAATACAAACCTTATGCCCTAAAGCCTGAAGTGCTTCAGCAAGATACACCGTATGCATCACCCCGCCGCGAGGTTTGGTTGAATAGAGCAGAAAAGCAATGCGGAAGGTGGCTTTTTGAATCATGAAGTTGACCTACTTACCGCAAAGCCCGTTAGTGGCTGCTGGGTAAAGTCCCAAAATGTAGCAGTTTCAGACTCGGATTTTAAGACCAGTTGTGGCTTGGTCTGTATGGTTCCTACTGCCTCGCAAACTAAATCGCGCTGATGAAAGTAGGACTGAACTTTCTCAACATGACTTGGACAGACGCTCAAGAGAAAGCCGTAGCTGGGGAAACTGACCAGCCACTTCTCTAGCAATAACCCTTCTGGACAAGGAACTCGATCGAGGTTTAGCACAGCGCCGCAGCCAGAGGTTTCGAGGAGCATGAGTAATGTGCCAATAATGCCGCCCATGCTGATGTCTTTGCCTGTAGTGCATAATCCTAATTCTGCAATTTTGGGCAACAGCTCTAAATCACCGCGCAAGCGCTCTGGGTCGGCATGGGTTGCGGCATTCCAGAATGGATAGGTTGGGTGGGGCTGACCGCGAAAGTCGGCTGCAACTAAAAGGACATCGTTAGGCTTGGCGCTAAAGCTTGTCATAAGATGGGTCGCTCTTCCCAAAATTGCGACAGATAGAGCGTTGTAGGGGCTATGACAATTTGTATGCCCCCCTACGATGGGCACATTATAGGCGTTCGCCGCAGCCAGCATCCCCTGCCAGATGGGTTGAGTGGCTGCGGCAGACTGGCTCCAGATCGTGTCTACCAGGGCGATCGCCCTTCCGCCCATGGCGTAGATATCGCTCACGTTCACCATCACCGCGCACCAGCCTGCAAACCAGGGTTCTGTCTCTAAAAACTGCGGCAGAAGCCCCTCAGCAGCGAGCAGCAAATAGCCATTTCCGTCTGGAATCGCAGCGCAATCATCCCCAACCTGAATGTTATTTGATGTGAGATGAACGGCAGCCGTCTGGATATCCTGTTTGTACTGAAGGCCAAGGGAAGTTTTGAGTTGGGCGGCAATGATAGATAACATGATGTTCAGGAGGCTTCCTGGCTTAAGAATGGAAGGGTAGGACGAGGTTCTGTACTAGCAGGATAGTGGTTTAGATCGGCTTCCATGAGGTGATGGGTTAAGCCGCAGAGATCTATCTCTTCTAAGGAGTTCCAGTGTAGACGTTGGAAAAAGCGCACATTTTGAAGCTGTACGGTGGCGAGGAAGCGATCGCAGCCCCAGGTATTGGCAGTCGTGACGGCTTTATAAATTAGGCCTTTCCCCACCTGAGCAGCGCGGCGGTGGTCTACATGCACACCTAAGCGTCCGCCATACCAAAGCCTGGGTTTTGATTCGTAGATCCGCACAATGCCGACGACTTCAGACGATTGGGTCGCAATAATGGGGTAGGCGATCGCATCGAGATCGTCCGCATCACTTCCCGTAAATACCCTTTGTTCTTCCACAAAAATAGAATGGCGGAGGGCAAAGTAGGCTTGGCATTCTGCGGGGGTCTTTGCCAATTGAAACTGATAGGGCTGAGTCTTGTTCATGCTCAAAAATTATCCTTCAAAGGTCGAAAGCGCAGAACAAGCCCCACACTTGGCGCAACCTGCTTTAATATCTTGAGAAAACATGCCTGCCTGCCGCAGCTTTTGACCAATCTGCTCATACAGCGGATACATAAACGCGCTGCTGGGCGAAGGGTAATCAGCCAACGGCGTTCCGGTGATGGGTACAAAGGGCACCACAAAGGGATATACGCCGAGGGAAATTAGGCGATCACAGGCTTCCAGCAATGTCTCTGCGCTATCTCCCAACCCTGCAAGGAAGTAGGTACTCACCTGTCCCCAACCAAAGACCTTAACGGCGGCGGCAAAAGCTTCGTAATAGTAGCTCGTAGGGACAGTGGCTTTCCCAGGCATAATGCGGGCGCGCACTTGTGGATCAACCGCTTCGAGGTGCATTCCTAAACTGTCTATCCCTGCCGCTTTCATGCGCTCAAACCATACAAAATCGTCTGGGGGTTCAGACTGCGCCTGAATGGGAATATCCACCGTCGCTTTGACGGCCTTCGCGCACTCGGTTAAGTAGGCCGCACCGCGATCGCTCCCATTCGGCGTCCCTGTGGTCATAATCATGTGCTTTACCCCATCCAGTCGCACGGCGGCCTCAGCTACTTCTGCAAGTTGGGCTGGGGTTTTACGGGCAATGGTGCGATCGCCCTCTAAAGATTGACCGATGGCGCAAAACTGACAGGATGTTGCAGTGTCGCCATAGCGGATGCAGGTTTGCATCACCGTGGTTGCCAGCACATCGCGGCTGTGGAGTAGCGCAATTTTCCAGTAGGGGATGCCCTCTGCGGTGCTTAGCCCATAGAACTTAGGCTGATGGGGGAAACTGATGGGGGCGATCGCCTCTCCTTGCCACTGCAATTGGCTCTGATCCGTCTTTGCATCATAAACGGCAGTATAGGGAGACTCGGCGGCGGCACTGGTGTAGATCGGCACCATGACCGTTGTGTCTCCGACCGTGATGGCCTTGTGGTCGGATGGCCCTGCGCCGCCTTTGCGTCCGGCTGCGCCCAGCGTAGAGTCAATCAACTTAAGGCCGTGGGACTGAAGATCTGTAATGAGCTGACTCTGGTTCATGGGGTAGGACGCTCCCAGCGAAACTTGCGATCTGATTCCAAGATGGGGACGTCGTTAATGCTGGCTTCTCGGCGCTGCATTAGGCCGTTGGGGGCAAATTCCCACTGTTCGTTGCCGTAGGCGCGATACCAAAAGCCAGCGTCATCATGCCATTCGTACTCAAACCGCACAGAAATTCGGTTTTCGGTAAAACTCCACAGCTCTTTTTTGAGGCGATAGTCGAGTTCCTTGGCCCACTTGCGCTGCAAAAAAGAGCGAATGGCCTCTCTGCCGCCAAAAAATTCGGCTCGGTTTCGCCACTGGGAGTCTTCGTTATAGGCAAGGGCAACGCGGTCTGGATCGCGAGTATTCCAGGCATTTTCAGCAGCCTGTACTTTAGCTGTCGCTGTTTCCAGCGTGAAAGGGGACAATGGGGGACGGCTTTCCATAGTCTTGAGGTCTGAAGGTGAAAGGTTCATCGCTTGAAGATACGCCGTCTGAGAGGGATGAAGGCTGCATAACGGTCTGAGCCTCTAAATTCAGGTTGAGCTGGAGCAGGTCGGGTCGGGCATAGTGGCCCACCGAGTCCATCATGCGCTTGCGTTTGGTGATAAGGGAAAAGTCGAGATCGGCGATCGCCATCCCTTCTCCTTCGATAATGGGCGCACACAGATGATTCCCCTCTGGCCCAATAATGGCGGTATTGCACCCCCCCACGAGCGCCTTTTGCAGCTTCTCGTCTGGGGTGATCTGAGCCACTTGTTCAGGAGAAAGCCATCCTGTGGCATTGATCACGAAACAGCCAGATTCTAGGGCGTGGTGACGAATTGTTACCTCAATTTGATCCGCAAAAATCTGCCCCA
>JANNDV010000144.1:0-7099 GCA_031387975.1 Acaryochloridaceae cyanobacterium OTE_75_metabat_521
GCGATCGCAGTGCTTTGATTGGGCGATCGCTTTGATTGGCTTAGCGATGGTGGGGCGATCGCGTTTGCTATGACTCAGTGAGCGATTTGCTGAGGTTATCCGACCATATGCCAGAATTAGAAATATAGGTGGATTGAGTCCAGCCATATGACTCAATCAGCAATCTAGATGGACAAGTATCTGTCTATATGCCATTTGAGTAAATATTTGGAGATTCTATATGATTGCGTTAAAAGAAAATTCTCCGAAGTTAACTCCAGAAGAATACTTCGCATGGGAGGAACAACAATTAGGACGCCACGAATATATTGATGGTGAAGTTTATGCAATGAGTGGTGGCACGATCAATCATGGGGATATTGCCGGAAATTTTCTTGCTTTACTTAAAGCCCATCTACGAGGAAGCGGCTGTAAAACACTTAACTCTGATTGCCGAGTAAGTATTGTGGGATCGACTAAGTACGTCTATCCCGATATCAGTGTGACCTGCGAAGATCGGGATAAGACTACAACCCAATACATCACCTATCCTTGTCTTATCGTCGAAGTTTTATCCCCAACCACTGAGGGATATGACCGTGGCAACAAATTCAAAATGTACCGCCGCAATCCTAGTTTGCAAGAATATGTCCTAGTCAGTGTAGACACGATGGAGATCGAATTATTTTGCAAAACTGAAACAGGGGACTGGCGGATTATTAACTATCAATCAGGGGATACGGTCGAGCTAAAAAGTGTTAATCTGATCTGCCAGATCGAACGAATCTACGAGGATATAGTATTTAATGAGTAATTAAAATTAACCATTCTACAAAGATAGTGCGATCGCCTGACTTTGCTTCAAGACATAAACGGCGATCATGTCCCTTAACTCCATCCTCTAAGTATAGGGCGATCACATTCTTTCTAAAGCTGCTGAGGTTGGGGCGATTGCAGTGCTTTGATTGGGCAATCGCGCTAAAGATCAAGAAATAACGCTGGAGAAACATGAAAAAAGTCACCCAGAGCTTTAGCTTGAGCCTTACTAATAGATCTTTTCCCATTCAGCACCTCCGAAGCAATACCTTGAGAGCCAAACACAGGAACAAGGTCTTTTTGTTTAAGCTCTCTTTGCAGAACCAATTCATTTAAAACCTCAAGCGGGGTTGCAGGATGCAATGGGTAATGTTGTTCTTCAAACTGCTCAATTAGAGAAACCAGTAAATTCATTAGCTGAAGCTGCTCTGGGATTAAATCTTCCCCCAAAGCCATCAACTTCTTAACCTCAGCTAAAAAAAGCTCATTTTCTTCCTCCGACTCAATCACCTTAGGTAATACATTGCCCAGCAGAGAAGCGTAGACCTTTTTATTTAAAGTGCTTTTCATGATTTCCAATTTCCTTTGTCGTAATCAGCGTGAGTCAGAATATACCGAACAAAAATAGTACCGCCACGATAGTTAATTTCAGAAATTAAACGATAGTGATTTCCCTTGATATTAAAGACCGTATATTTACCCACCAAATCCGCAGAGGGGAAAACAAGCTTCAGTTCTGCAAGGTTTTTCCATTGGGCAGTTTTTGCCGCTCTATACCAGGTATCCAAAGGCGCTTCCGCATCAGCATGAATTGTAGAAAACAGAAGTAACCTTTTACGACTAATAATACGCATCCGTGCAAAACACAGAACAGAGTATAATTTATTATCTCATAATGAGATAATTGATACAAGCTTTCGATGTATTTTTGCAATCGCCAGTCCAAATTTTATATGGAGCGAGTCTTCGGACAAAGGGATCGCATGTTTTTTCTGAAGTGCGATCGCCCTGCCCGTCGTGGAGCATTTGCAAAGGCGATCGCCGCCACTATAGCCAAAGAGACTGCGATCGCCCTGTGTTTGTCCTAGAAGTCGTACAAGAAAGCTGGCGCGATCTCCGTTGCACCACGGACGAACTCTGGCATTATGCCAAAATCTGCCGAGTGGGTAACGTCATGCGTCCGTACCTAGAATCCCTGAGATAAGCCAGAACCAACCCCTAGATGGCTCTACTTTGTACACATTGAACAAGGGGCGATCACCTCAATTTTAGCGATCATCAAAGCTGAGCAATAGCTTTGCCGCGAATTCTAGCCAGAGACGATGGTTGACCAGTCTTCAATCACTAAATTGGGGACTTTGGCAAAATCGCGCTGGTTACGGGTGACGAGGATACCATTTATAGAAAGGGCGATCGTTGCCATTCTCTGCTTTTATGCAGACAGCTTAAGCTAAGGTCATATTCATCTTGTCGCCGACATCACAAAGTCACCCATGTAGCCACAGCAAGAACGATCGCACTCTCATCCCTCAAAACCTGCCCTTATCTAAAGAAACCAGATAAATCTAAATGAGGTGCAACAGCATCCGTAATATTATCCAAAACCTGATCGCGCTGGACTGAGTAGTTGGCGATCTGAGTATTGAGGGGCGATAGACCTTTCCTGTTCCTAAGCTGATTGAGCCACATTCGTCGCCAAGCGCCATTACTAAACAAATCGTGAAGGTATGTCCCCATAACGCTTGTTTCTCTACTCACCAGCCCTAGCATCGGGTCTGTAAACAGTGGCTCAACCTTGACGTTATCTAAAACCTGCGTTTGCCCCTGATGAATTTCGTAGCCATAAATTTCTGCCCCAGCCGCCCCAAACTGACACCAATGCTCTGGTAGAGCGATTGTTTGCGTTGTTCTTTGCCGCGTTATCTTTGTAGGCTCCATTTCTGTCTTAATGGGCAGAAGCCCTAACCCTGGCACCGTAGTCGCCAGCCCTTCAATGCCTTGAGGATCGGCGATCGCCTCCCCCAACATCTGAAACCCACCACAAATCCCCAGCACCATCCCGCCAGCCTTCGCAAACGCCTGGATTTGAGCCGCCAAGCCACACTCATGCAGCACCTGCATATCTGCGATCGTGGTTTTAGAACCCGGCACAATCGCCGCGTCAGGGTTGCCCAAAGATTGCCCAGGCAGCACATAGCGAACCTGCACCGTTGGCTCCGCCTCTAGGGGGTCAAAATCTGTAAAGTTTGCCACACGGGGTAGTCGAATCACCGCAATGGTAATGTCCCTCACCTCCCCTCGCACAGGCCGCTCTAGCAAACTCAGCGAATCCTCCGATGGAAACACCTCATCGACCCACGGAATTACGCCCACCACCGGAATCCCCGTCCGTTCCTCTAGCCACGTTAGGCCAGAGTCTAGGAGCGATCGCTGCCCCCTAAACTTATTAATCACAAACCCCTTAATCAACGCCCGTTCATCAGGGTCGAGCAGTTCCAACGTCCCTACAATGTGGGCAAACACCCCACCGCGATCAATATCGGCAATCAGCAGCGTCGCGGCATTGAGATGTTTGGCTACCCGCATATTGGTTAAATCGCGGTGCTTCAGGTTAATTTCTGCGGGGCTGCCAGCGCCCTCACACACAATCCAGTCAAAAGACTGTTGCAGCGTCTCTAGGGATTCCACAATCGCCTGCCAGCCTTGGTCAAAGTACAGCCGATAGTAGTCAGCCGCCTGCACCTGCCCAACCGATTGCCCCTTGATAATGACTTGAGACGTCATGTTGCCCTGGGGCTTCAGCAAAATGGGGTTCATGGCAATCTGGGGTTCTACCCCCGCCGCCCAAGCCTGCACCGCCTGGGCATGCCCCATCTCTAAACCCTCGTGGGTCACATAGGCATTTAGCGCCATGTTCTGCCCCTTAAACGGAGAGACGCGAACGCCCTGCCGCATCAGCAGCCGACAAATCACCGCCGTCAGCATCGACTTCCCCGCATGGGACGTGGTGCCTACTACCATGATGGATTTTGTCACTTAGACCGTCCCGCTGAGCAGTCGTCGGAAAAAATCTTGAAGGCGATCGCCCCAAGACACCCGCCGAAAGCCGTCTCCCTGCTGCTGCCACTGCTCTATCAACAGCCGACCCAAGGGCGTTAGACGAAAGCTGTCCGTTAAGCCCTGTCCATCCACCTCCCGTCGCAGTAGCCCCACCTGAATCAGCCAGAGTAGCGATCGCTCTACAACTCTCTCCGGCAAGGCCTTTTGCGTATAGTGACGGGCGATGCCAGATGTACCTGCCACATCCATGAGCGCCACACTTTCAAAGGTCATCTGGGCAAAAAGAGCCTTGCAAAAAGGACTACAGGCGATCGCCCGTCTGGCTCGCTGAATGGTGTGACGCGGATAGTTCATTAAGAGTTAGTTACAAAACCTTACTTATATCTTAGTGATATCACCTTTGCAGTTCAAATCCAGCGTCACAATATGACGCTGGATTTGAAGATCTGTCAAATTAAGGAACTTTCAGGGAAATCTAATCTATATACAGACAAAACATGGGTCTATCACAGCCTTTAGTCAAACCTTGAAGCATTGAGTACAAAACCTGCGAAATGCTGAGCGCAATACGATTTGAGGTGATTTAAACCTATTGACAGAAGCCTGATAAATAGGTATAAGGGAACCCATGCTTTTTATTATCATTTCTCCTGGAATCGCCCAGGTTAATGAATCGCCAGACGACAATTCCAGGTGCTAGGGAGTTTTTACGATGAAGCGAAACCGTTGGGTATCTTTACTGGGTTTAAGCCTCTTGGCATTAAGCCTTACTCCTCAGGCGACTAAAGCTTTTGAAGATAGTACCCCCCCGCTCCAAGGGGCAGATATTTGGCGGAGCGGCTCTTTCGTCGTCGAAAACTTTCAGGGCTACACGTCTCCCTTCGGCTATCGAACTTCGCCGACGGGTGGCTATACCAGAGAATTCCATAGTGGGCTAGACTTTGCGGCACCGGTGGGCAGCTACATTCGCGGCTGGTGGAATGGTCGCGTGGTGGAAGTTTCAGACAATACGGCCTGTGGGACCTCCATCAAAATTCAGTCTGGCTCTTGGGTTCACGTCTACTGCCACATGATGGGTTCTGTGGGGCGCGATGGGCAGGGTCGTTTTATGACCGACGGTGAGAGTGGGCTAAAAATTTATGAAGGGCAGTCTATTCAATCGGGTCAGCGGATTGGTCGGGTTGGCATGACGGGTAGAACCACTGGCCCTCATCTCCACTGGACTTTAAAGTATCAGGGCAGGTTAGTAGACCCTGCACTAGTACTCCAGGCTATGTTTACGGCTCAGCGTCAGTCAGGCTATGTTTCGAGTCAGCCGATTCAGCCTCAGTAGTTTCTGGGTCAGGCTTAATCTTTCAGCACGTTTTTGACCAGCGCAACTAAACGTTGCGCTGCCCCCGATTGGCCTCGAACTTGTTTGAGGTCATTTCGCATTTTTTGGAGCTGTACAGCATTCTCTAGAAGGGCTGCGATGCGATCGCCCGCAGGTTTTGGCAAAATCTGCCCCACCCATTCCGGCACAATTTCTCGCCCTGCCCAAATATTAGGCCATGCTTTTAATCCCAAGCCTTGGCGCAGTATCCACGCATTAATGAGCTTGGCAAACACGGCTCCTACTAGCGGCAGGTTTGCGAGTAGCCCAGGTATACCGTCCCAGGCGCGCATCACATCCAGTTGCTGAGTGGGCAGCAGCACCAACATCGGGACTGCCAGGGAGGCAAGCTCTGCGGTATTAGCCCCTACGGTTGTAATACAGAGCTGACAGTGCGCCATAAGGTCATAGGCAGGTATACGCTGCCACAGAAGCACGCGAGCGCCTGTCGGAGTTAGCAGATAGGGTAAGAAGTTGCCTTTGGGTTCTACTAAGGTAGCCTGAGCACCCTGAACAACCTCAAACAGAGGGTTGAGGGCAGGGTCTGCATAGCGACACAGTTCTGCGAGTGTCAACATTGGCGCGACAGGAATGATCATCTGCACCTGCGGACGGGTTTGGTGCAGGTGATTGGCGATCGCCATACCCAAGGGCAGCAGCAGCGACAGCTTCATAGATTTTGACCCGGGCAGAAGCCCCACCAGCTCTGTGCCTGGGGGCAAATTTAGGGTCTGTTCTATGGGTTTTGCTAAAGGCTGAAGGATCTGTGCTTCCGCGATTAGGTCGCCCACAACGTGAATTTTGCCCTGAAATTTTGCGGGCGCTTTCAGCAGTTCACTCGCCTGGGTTACGCCGCAGCCATCAATCCAGCGCAGCCATCGGGCTTTCCACTCCACATAGGTCACAATTTTGTAGCCCAGTCGTTTGCCAATGGCGACGGCAGAAAACTGATCGCCCCCTAAAAACAGCACAACGCCTTTTTTGCGCCATTCCCAATTTTGCTCGGTCTTGCCCCACAGAAAAAAAGACCAGAACGCCTCAGCATCCTGCACCCGATCAACTTCAGGGAAACCCCTCACCACCTCGGCTTCTTGACCGTTGGCGTGGGAGTCGGGGGACAAAATGACCGAAATTCTAGTCTGATCTGGGTTGGGGAAATCCTGCGATCGCAGTGCCTGCACCACCGGACGCACCCAGGTCATCACCTCCCCTGGCCCGTTGGAGAGAATCAAAATGTCTATCGGGTCGCAATTCTGAGCCGAATCCATGACAGATTTTCAAGAAAGATGGATCAAAATGTAACAATGGAAAAAGTTTGCTGCACTTCACTCGGCATGTTTTATGGCAGCTCCCTCAGATGTGACGCTCCTGGTCGATGGCTATAACGTGATTGGAGCCTGGATGCCCCTCGCGTTTTGTGGCGATCGCGCCGCATTGGAGGCCGCACGAGAACAGCTCATTGAAGAGTTAGCCAACTATAGTGCGTTTCAAGGCTACCAGACTCGTATTATATTTGATGCCCATCAGCGCCACGGCTCCTATGGCAATTCTGAACTGATTACCAACGCCCTAGAGATTTTTTATACCGAGTATGGCGAAACCGCCGATACCCACATTGAACTCTTTTGTTCTCAGGCGCGGTTTCAAGCTCGTAAGTCTCACCATCGTTTGATTGTTGCCACCAATGACCGCGCCCAGCAGCTCACCGTGATGGGCTACGGCGCAGAGTGGATCTCTGCCCAGCAGCTTCTGGGGGATGTAGCGGCGATCGCCTTAAGTATTCAACGCAAGCAGCGATCTAATAAAAAAACGTCCACGCGATTGCTTTCGCATTCTTTAGATCCAGACGCTAAGAAAAAGCTAGAAAAATGG
>JANNDV010000156.1:0-27680 GCA_031387975.1 Acaryochloridaceae cyanobacterium OTE_75_metabat_521
CGGTGCCAAAATCTCATTGGGGATGCGCCGATGCAAAACCTCACACAGCGTTTCTATTGCTGCCTCCTGATAAACAGGGTCTGGCTTCCGCCGCTCTGATTTAGCAACCAATTTAGAGACAGGCATCACCACAATTTGGTCATCCGCTTCCGTCGTAAACATAGCGCTCAAAGGATTTTCCCGCAGCGCTGCCACCGGAATCGTGTAGATGATGCTAAATCCTGGCAAAAATAGCGTTTTGATGTGATCTGAAAAAATGCTGCGAACAACTGCCAGGTCTAGCTTATCCAGGTCGTCAATAATCACCAATACATCTTTTTGGCTAGCAGTTTGAATCGTTGCAGCAATTTCATTGAGCTTAGCGACCAAGTCAGAAACATTGCGCTCAAACTCCTGCTTAATTTCGTCTCGAATCACCGATTCCGTTTTGAGCTTGCCGCTAATAAGCTTAAAATCAAACCCTATCGATCCCTCTCCGCTGATGGGCGTATCAATTTCTGTGCGGGTACGCTTGGCAAACCATTTGTAAAACGAATCCTTGATCGATTTTGGAATCTCAATCTGCTGCTTTTCGGCCTCCAGCATGAGGTTGACTGCGATCGCAAACAAAATATTGATGTGATTTACATCCGACATCTCAATCAGGTCAGAGATTGAAAAGAAGGTCACAAAATAGCGATCGCCCACCGTCCGCCCAAACCTTGCCAGCAGCGTAGACTTGCCGCAGCCACGATGTCCTGAAAAAATAACCTTTGCATCTTGAGCAGCGTGATCCTCCACAAGCTGCACCAGCGACTCTAATGCCTCGCGCCCATACTCCACCCAAAACTTTTCCAACTGCTCCGGCTCAATCAGCGGAGTTAAATCCGTATTTTGGTAAGCCTTCTGGAATATTGGCAGCAGTGGAGACTCAGACATATCCGCTAGGGGCTAAATGAGCTGTATCAATGCGATCATAATTGATGTGTTGACTTCATTGGCGTTGAAAGACTACAGGGCAGGTTGTTAAGTTGCGCAGGTTAGATGTCACATTCGTTTAACCCAACCTACAACTGGTTGTCATAATCTTGCCAAATTGGGGCACTCCCTTGCCTGTAGACAGTCATCTAATCTATGTCTACGGGTAATTGCGGATAGGCCACCCACCTTAGGAAGCGTAAAATCCGTGTATTCTCCCATGTGTGATAAAGATTCCTCACCCATAATAAAGCCATGGGAAGGTTCATCTTTTAGTTTTTTCGCAGCAAATCTTTCTAAGATTTCCTACAGTAAGGTTAGATTATGTTGTCTTTTCTTGAGTTTCTCGAAATCCAAATTGTCTGTGTCTGGACGATTTGTTTCCTGTTCGGTTTTTACTTTTCTCTTGAAGAATCTCGTTAATCTCTTCTTTTAATCTCTTAAGGCACATTTTTCTGAATCTTTTAGTATCTAAGCATCATGATTAATGCGACAAGTGCTACCCCGAATTCAGAACATTTTTTGCCAAAGAAAATTTCCTTGAGCTACCTCATTCAAAAGCTGTGTAGTCCTGTCCTTAACCAAATCAATCTAAACGATCCCCAGACGGCTCGATTGATTTGTCGGCTAATCCCAATGACCTGTCCCTTTGAGCGCGATGTATTTTTACTCGGTCGAAAGGTAGGCCATATTCCGGCACTGTGTAAACTTAACCCACTTTACGAACAGTTTGTAGAGCTGCGGTTTCGAGCTTTAACATTTTTAGCTGATGAATGTGGGGAAGACGTAACGCCCTACTGTCAGTAATCAGTTATCAGCCATAAACCGTCAGTCATAAACTATCAAGCTAATCAACGGTTGCTCGCTACACATTCTCTAAACCGTTTTAAGATCTCTCCTATTGCAAATGCTGATGGTATAAACACCATCAGCATTTTTTTGGGTTGCTTTATTTGTATTCAATCAGAGCACTGCGATCGCCCCTCAGTCGATTGATATGAAACCAAAGCTGTCCCTGAAGTTCTGGAAACTTTGCCAGCGTACAAAACAACCCATAGTAAAACGCGAGAGACCACTGACATCGGCGACGGGTTTGCCCATAGGTTTTAAGCATTAGGAGTGGATACAGTAGCCCTAGCAAACCACTCCAGAAATGCGTAATGGGCAATAACGCAAGGCTCAAGAGCGGCACCCCTGCACCCCAAACCCAAATCCGACGGCTTTCTCGTTGCCAAAATTTTTCAGCTTCGTGCCGATGGAGCCAAGACACTTCAGCATAGGCATGCCCCCCCCGAATGGCGCGCTGCCACCACTGCGAAATGTGCAGCATCTGGGCATCATGCCAGGTCATGTCTTGCTCAATGCGCATCATGCGCCAGCCCTGCTGGCGCAGTCGCAGACAAAGTTCGGGTTCTTCCCCCGCAATCAGAGATTCGGTATAGCCCCCCACTTTTTGAAAGGCGGCAACTCGCATTAGCGCATCGCCGCCACAGGCAAGGGCTTCACCGATGGGGGTATTCCATTCAAGGTCACAAAGCGCATTAAACACAGAGGCGTTCGGAAATCGCTCTCGTCGTCGTCCGCATACCACGGCAATACTAGGGTCAGCCTGAAGCACCGTTAACGCGCGATCGCACCATCCTTCCTCTAGGGCACAGTCTCCATCCACAAATTGGACATAGCCAAGATTAGGATTTTGCTCGAGCAGCCTTGCAAAGCCCACGTTACGGGCACGGGCGGCAGTAAATGGAATTGATAAATCGAGATCAACCACTTCAACCCCCAGCGTCTTTGCAGAGATTACGCTGCCATCCGTAGAGCCAGAATCGACGTAGATGAGCTGGGGGGACTGGGTGATTGCGGACTTGAGACAGATGATCAGGCGATCGCCCTCATTGCGCCCAATCACTACAATGCCAAGCCCACTAAATTCACTCATCATTGCGCTATCACTCCTGAGACTTTAAGACCCGAGCCGGAATGCCCACCGCCGTTTGACCCGCCAAGATATCAATCAGCACAACGGCATTAGCGCCAATGTTGACATCATCGCCTAGGGTAACGCCGCCCAAAATCTTCGCGCCTGCCCCCACATTGACCCGATTGCCCAGGGTTGGAGCCTCTAGGGGGCGATCTAAGTAGCGATTGCCCAAGGTAACGCCCTGACGCAAAATACAGTCATTTCCAAGGCGGCAGTGACCGTGGATCACAATCGCACTCTGATGCTCAATCACAACGCGACGGCCTAGCTGCACCGTGTAGGGCAAGTCAATGCCGTAGCCATTGCGAACCTTGCGATACAAGGCTTTGTACAGCACACTCAGGGGCGCACGCAGCACCTTAGGCTGCACCTGCATCCGCCAAACCCCAAACCGATGCACTGCCACAGCCCGAAACCCTGGCTTTGTCCAATCTCGTCCATGGGCCTCCCAATCTTCATAGATTTGTGCCCGTAGCCCCAGCCCTTCATGAGAGGAATCCTTCACGATATCCCTCGTTTCACCCAAATTTTTGCCCAGATACTGCTGCAAAAAAAGTCCCATAAAAAATAGGGTGGGTCGGTGTCTGGTTTTCTCAAGAACCAGCGCCGGACGCGCCACAGCGAAAATCCTACCATCCAAAGTAAATCGGCAAGGGCGGTATAGGCGGCACCATAAAACTTCAGAAAATAGCGACGGCGAGATTCAAACCAGTATTGCGGCATTCTTTGGGGCGATCGCCGCGTATCGGTTACGCCCGTACTTTGCCCTACCAAATGCACCACTCGACTCTCGGGCACATACCAGCATCCCCAGCCCGCCTGCTGCACCCGATGGCAAAAATCAACTTCTTCAAAGTATAAAAAGTAGTTCTCATCAAATAGCCCTGCCGTCGTCAATACCTCACGACGCATCATCAGGCTAGCCCCTGCCAACCAGTCACAGGCACAGGGTTCTGAAGTGGCGGGCATTGCCAATTTTCGATGCGCAATGAGCTGAGATACAGCGCCCAAGCGCAGCCCATGATCTAGCTCGCTCCATATCGACGGAAAGCGGAAGGCAGACGTTTGCGGGGTGCCATCTGGGTCTTCAAGGCGGCTACCCACTAAGCCTACCTTGGGGTTTGCCTCTAGAAACTCAATGAGGGGGGCGATCGCCCCTTCACGCACCGCAGCATCTGGGTTCAGCAGCAAAATATAGTCAGGCTGCGGCTGTGCTTCTAACGCCTGTTGCAGCACCACATTATTGCCGTAGGCAAACCCGCCATTTTTCGGCAGTGGCTCCAACCGAACCCAAGACGGACTTTGACGCTCTACAAGCCCTTGGCGCAACAGCTCTAACGACCCATCTCCCGAGGCATTATCGACAATCACAACCGACATTTGAATGCCGCGTCGATGTTCTGCAATTAAAGAAGTAACGCAATCTAAGACCAAAGAAGCGGTTTTGTAATTTACAATCACAACCCAAAGTACCGCCGAGGAATGGTCTTGCATGTTTAGCCCTTCGGAGGTGTTGGCTATCGGCATAACGGTATTGAATAGATTGTGCAAGACGCCCAACGCTTGTTTAAGGCGCTAAAGTCCGCCATGATGGGACTATTATGCCCAGTGATAGCGCTGAAAAACCCTTGTTGCCTGACTTCTTTGCGCGGTAAATTAATTGGTAGTGTGGGCAACAAACGTCAAACAAATTTTTCATTATGCTCATATCATGCCAAGAGTTGTCTACACTCTTAGGTGTGGCCTTTACAAATCTCAGCAAAGTGACGCAGCATCTTCAGTCTGTTCACGCGTTGTGCCTGTTTTAGGTAAAGGTGACTGAATCAACTTCCTTTGCTCTGAGCGGAGAAATGACTATGAACCAGCTCAAGATTATGCCCCCTCAAGTTCCTGCTTTTCGAGCAGACGGAAAGTATTGGAGTGAACTTCGGCAGGCGATTTCTAATACATCGGGCTTTAAGCGATGGGTGCTAGATCGAAAAATCGAGCCTAAAAGCTCGGAAGGAACCTTAGATGCAATGGTTCAGCTCTATCTGCGCCAAACCCTTGAAACTTTAGCCTATTAAGCTTTATTTGCGCTAAAAAATCCTCTGGCTTTATGCATTTTGCGGTACTCCTCAAGCTGCTGTCCTAAAACAGTAGCTTTTTTCTGTTTAAAGTCCGCCACATCCTAACTTCAGTTGAACCCCGCCGCAGACAGGAGGAGGTACTATTCCCCCAACCCCTCCTGTAATGTGCAGGTTTAATCCGCTTCGTTACTTAACCGCAACTAAACCCGAGACCGCAGAAGATAAAGACGTCAGGTCAGCCAAAACTTTCGTTTTGTCTGGAGTCGGCGCTTTGAGTTCAGTTTGGACGGTCTTGAGCGTTGTGCTAACTTTTTCAAAGCTTCCGCTGGAATGGGTTTTAACCATTTCGCTAACCTTTCCCCAAGACTCTTGCACTTTGGTTACTTCTGCTTGGGCAGTTTTAAAGTCACCTGCTTTAACAGCGGTCATTGCGGCAGCAGTGCTATCTTTCAGTCCTGGAATAGTGTCTTTTAAAGCAACCAGGCTCATGGCACCCTTCGCTTTGTCGGCAGCGTCACCCGCAGCAACTTTAGCAGAATCTGCGGCTTTCATGGCGCTTTCGCCAGCCTTTTGAGCGTTTTCGCCAGCTTTCATTGCCCCTTCACTTGCCTTTTGAGCGCCTTCGGCAGCGGTTTTGCCCACTGTATCTTTTGCGCCTTCAGCGGCGTTTTTGACTTCTTCGCCACAGGCAGTCAGCGAAAGAATGCTGAACGCAGCCACGGCTAAGGTAGCGGCTTTAAAACGGTTCTTCATTTGTGTTCTACTATCCAAGTTGTAAAATTGTGTTCAGCAGCTTAAGTAAAGTTACTTAGCGAAGATATTAATGCATGCTCCTTAAAGAATCAACAAAATGGCTAAGTTTTATACAGACTTATCGCAGTCTTTAGTCAAATTTATTCAAGCACAGCCTCTCTTTTTTGTGGCAACTGCGCCCCAAGAGGGGCGCATTAATCTATCGCCTAAGGGCATTAATACCTTTCGGTGTTTGGCGGCTGACCAAGTGGCTTACTTAGATTTGACTGGAAGCGGCAATGAAACAAGCGCCCATCTTGAAGAGAATGGGCGGATTACCATGATGTTTTGCGGTTTTTCTGATGAACCGCTAATTCTGAGGCTCTATGGGCAGGGACACGTGATTCGTCCCCATGCACCTGAGTGGAGTCACTATGTCTCTCACTTTGACTTATTGCCCGGAACGCGCCAAATTATTGTGCTTAATATCGAGCAGGTGCAGACCTCCTGTGGCTTTGGGGTGCCGCTGCTCGACTACCAGGGCGATCGCCACACCCTTCTAGACTGGGCCAAGGCCAAAGGCGAAGAAGGTATCCGGCAATATCAGCAGCAGAAAAATCAGCACAGCATCGATGGATTGCCCACTTATCTAATGGAGGGTTCTGAGCGTCCCGCAAGCGCCTAAAATAATGGGGATCTCTGATTTTTCAGCAGTGCTGCGCTTTCCTTTACCTTAACGACTCAAGACGTCATGACGCAGCGACCTAAAATTATCGTGCTCGACGACGATCCCACCGGATCCCAGACGGTTCATAGCTGTTTGCTGCTGACGCGCTGGGATGTCGAAACCCTGCGAATTGGGTTAGCCAACGCCGCACCGATTTTTTTTGTTTTGACCAACACCCGTGCCCTTACGCCAGAAGCCGCCGCGCAGGTGACGCGAGAAGTATGCGAGAACTTAAAAGTGGCGATAGTCGCCGAATCTGTTCAAGATTTTCTGGTGGTCAGCCGCTCTGACTCAACCTTGCGCGGTCACTACCCCATCGAAACGGATGTTATTGCCGAAGCATTGGGGCCATTTGATGCACACTTTTTAGTTCCGGCTTTTTTTGAAGGCGGTCGCATTACTCGCGATAGCGTTCACTACTTGATCATTGATGGTGTGCCAACGCCAGTCCATCAAACCGAGTTTGCCAAAGACTCTGTGTTTGGATACAGCCATAGCTACTTACCCGACTACGTGGCAGAAAAAACAGCCGGTAAAATTGCGGCCGAAGCCGTAGAGCGATTTGTCTTGGCAGATCTGCGCACGAGTAGTTTAGAGCGGCTGCTCAGGCTCTCTCATAACCAGTGTGTTGTCGTCGATGCAGAACAACAAAGTGATTTAGACCAATTTGCCCAGGATGTTTTAGCGGCGGCGGCAAAGGGAAAACGCTTCTTATTTCGCAGCGCAGCTAGCCTTTTGACTGCCTTAGCGCAACTGCCTCCTCAACCCATCGCTCCCGAACAAATGGCTCAGTATGTGGGAGACCAGCAGCCCGGCGCTTTTATCGTGGGTTCTCACGTCAAAAAAACCACCCAACAGCTCTCTCACCTGTTACAACAGCCTGGGATCACAGGGATTGAAGTTCAAGTCAGCCCACTACGAGATGCTGCGGATGCCTATGCAGCCCTGCTTGAGCAAACTTTAGCAGCGGTACGAACGGCTCACGGACAGGGGCAAACCCCCGTTGTATATACCAGTCGCGAAGAACTTCAGTTTGCAGACCCTAAAACACGGCTTGAGTTTGGCGAGAGGGTTTCGGCACTGCTAATGGACGTTGTGAAAGGTTTGCCGCCCAATATCGGCTACCTGGTCAGTAAAGGTGGTATTACATCCAATGATGTGTTGAGCACAGGGCTTAACCTTAGAACTGCTTGGCTGTTGGGGCAAGTCATTCCAGGCTGTTCAGTGGTTCAAACCACGCCAGAGCATTCACTGTTTCCGAGCTTGCCTGTGGTGCTGTTTCCAGGAAATGTTGGCGATGAAGCGGGGTTAACGACTGTTTATTGCCACTTCAATGTAGCCGATGAGCAAAAAATCTGTTAAACAGGGTGTAACTTGTAAAAAGTAGTGTGATTCAGCGAGGGGTCTGTAGAGACCAAACACTGAAGGGGGGCTTCAACTTACGCCAACGTCGAAACATTGCTCCCTTAAAAATATGCTTCTGTTCAAGGTTTGCCTTCTGGTCAGCGTTACTTTTGTAAGTCTGCGCCTACTGCTGTCTGTTTGGTGGAACCGAAGCCACTGCCCTCAATGTGGGTATTCCTTAACGCGGGTAAAACGAAGGGCTTCAGACCGATCTCTGGGGAAGCTTCTGTTTTTGCCCTTAGGCCGTTTTCAGTGCAGCTATTTTCAATGCCACTGGGAAGGGATATCTGTGTCTGCTGGACAGGGTATTCTTCCTGAATCTGAACCGCTTGCCCTAATGCAGCTTAAAGCCCAGGGACTTCAGACTCTACGCCCCTTAGAAGTAAACGCTACATCTAGGTTTTATTTGCTGTTTAAATCAGCGCAAAATCTGCACCAATCACTGGAGCAAGATGAATTTCTGCTGTATTACCAGCCTAGGATTGATCTGAAGACGAATAACATTACAGGCATGGAAGCCCTGCTGCGCTGGCAACATCCAGATAGCGGGTTTATCTACCCATCAGAATTTATTCCCCTTGCAGATCAAAACGATCTCATTTTTCCGATTGGTCGCTGGATTTTAAAGACGGTCTGTTTTCAGATTCAGCAGTGGCATGGTGCAGGGCTATGCCCCCTGAGTGTCTCGATTAACCTTTCCTCACGTCAGTTTTATCAGCCTAATTTAGTAAAAACCATTCAGAAGGTCTTAACCCAAACGGGTCTAGAGCCTCAGTTTCTAGAAATAGAAGTGACCGAAGCAACGATTCTGCAAAATTTCTACGAGGCGGCAAAAGTGCTGCGCGCATTACGGCTGCTGGGGGTAAAAACTGCGATGGATAATTTTGGCATCGGCAACAGCGCTCTAAAGCAGCTTCAGCAGCTTTCTTTAGACATTCTCAAGATTGATCAGTCATTTATTCGCAATCTTTATGCGGGTTCAAGAGACGTTGACAAGATTCAATCTTTCATTGTCTTAGCGCAAAGCCTTGACCTTACGGTAACGGCGAAGGGGGTTGAAACCAGAGAACAACTTCAGCTTCTGCGATCGCAGGGCTGTAGGGCAGCACAGGGCTATTTGTTTGACTACCCACTGGCGGTAGCAGACGCGACGGATGTGCTTCAGGCCAACTGGATTGGGCGTAGGGATAGGGCGGCTTCGACCTCTGCTACAGCGATTTGAGAGGTGGGCAGATTGCCCACCTTTAACAACACCTCCCGAGTAGACGTGGCATAATGAGGCGTCACTACTCAAAATGCTGCTGTTGGCTATGGCTCCTGTTTCAGAACCACCGTCTACTCTCATCCAGCCCCTTGCGGCAAAACCCGAAAATTTAGAGCTTCTGCTTCCCGATCCTGAGAATGAAGATTTAACGGATTTTGACTTCTTAGAGCAGGTAGAAACCGTCTGGCAGGTCTGCGATCGCTTTGACCTGCAAACCGAAATCTGGCGTGGGCGGATCTTAAAGGCGGTGCGCGATCGCGAAAAGCGTGGCGGCGAAGGCCGAGGGATTGGGTTTCTCAACTGGCTGCAAAACCACGAAATTAGCAAAACTCAGGCCTATCGTCTGATGGAGCTAGCCAACAGTGCCGATAGTTTGCTGGCAGATGGCAAGTTAGAGCCAGAGTCGATGAACCTCTTCAGCAAATCGGCCTTCTTAGAAACGGCTCAAGCCGAACCAGAAGTGCAGCAGATGATCACCGAAGCCGCCCGAGAAGGTAAACGGATTACCCGTCGTGAAGTGCGTCAGCTCTCCGATGATTGGACTGGGATGTCCTCAACGTTAATTCCCGCCGAAATCAAAACGAAGGCTGCGAACAATACCATCCCCAGCCGCTACCTTGCGCCCCTGGCCCATGAGCTAGAAAAGCTCCCGCCCGAACACCAGACCATACTGCAAGCAGAACTGACAGAAAGTCCTGATATAGAAACGCTTAAGCAGGTAACGGCGGAGGCCAAATATTTAGCCAAATATCTAGACTCCTCCGCCCATGTCCAGGCATTAGAAGATAGCGGCATTGACCTAGAGCAGGCGCTCGAAGAAGCTCTGCGGGTGGGTTGTCTCAATACCGCCGCCGATTTAGTGCATCAGGCCGCCCAATTAGAGCAGTGCATGGCAAAGCTCCACATGACTTGGAAGCGCCTAGGCAAACTCTCAGAGCGCCTTTATGTAGACAGCGGCGCGAGTACACCTCAGCTTCGGCAGCTTTTGCAGTCCCTCGAAAAACTGACCACCGACACGCTAGAACTCGAGTGGGGATCTGGAGAGAATAACCTGCATCCTGTTCTGATTCGTTTTAAGGTTTTGACAGAAGCCCATGAGCCAGACGCCGCTACACCCTAAGAGCAGTGAGCAGTGGAATGCTGTTGACCCAGGGCTATATCTCCTGCGTTGGGGTACCCTTGATCTCTATCTGCTAAAGGCATTGTGGATGCCGTTCTTGTTTGGTGTCAGTACGTTTTTAGGCATTAGTCTCACCCTAGGTTCCCTGTTTGATTTGTTGCGGCAGGTGAGTGAAAAGGGGCTTCCCCTCAATATTGCCCTTCAGGTTTTAGGCTTACAAATCCCGAGCTTTTTGGTTTTAGCATTGCCAATGGCAATGCTATTGGCATGCTTAGTGGTCTATAACCGTCTGGCGCGAACCAACGAAATTACCGCATTTCGCAGCTTAGGGATTAGTGCAATCCGGCTCGCAGTTCCGGGTCTACTTTTGGGTCTGTGGGTCACGGTCTTAACCTTTGCACTCAGTGAGTTTGTGGTGCCTGCTGCCAATTTACAGGCAGCGCAACTGATGAGTCAGGCCACCCATGAGCCTAGACCCGCTTTTAGAGATAAAAATATTTTTTATCGAGAATTTGATAAAGACTCACTCTCGCGGGTGTTTTATGCCCGACGGTTTGATGGCGACCGGATGCAGGATCTCACCATCTTAAGTTTTACCCAAGGGATGCTTGCGCAAATTTTGGTTATAGATACGGGTCGTTGGAACCCCATCACTCAGGTCTGGGATTTAGTAAACGGTACCGCCTATGCGCTCAGTGCCGATGCTCAAACCTATCAGGCCATTAATACGTTTGCAAAAACAGCCTTCCCTTTGTCTCGTGGCCCCCTAGACTTAGCCACTGAAACACGCACTGCGGATCAAATGAGCCTTACGGATACCTATCACTACTGGCGTTTAATTAAAGGCACAGGAGAGGTTAAGTACACGCGTCAGCTTGCGGTGCGGCTTCAGACAAAGGTGGCGTTTCCATTTATTTGTGTGGTGTTTGCATTGGTCGGATCTGCCATCGGAATTCAGCAGCGACAACGCTCTAGCTCAAAGGGTTTCGGCCTTAGCCTAGTCATTATTTTTGGGTATTACACCGTTTCGTTCACGACACAATCTCTCGGAGAAGCAGGGGTGCTTTCGATTTTTGTAGCTGCTTGGGTTCCTCTTATTGCGGGTCTATTGATTGGGGGTAAGCTGCTCTATGATGCCAATCGTTAGAAGCCAATGATTAGGGTTCAATGGTTAAGGTAAGTCGCGGGCATTGGTGCCAAAACGATAGCCTTTGCCATAAATGGTGTGAATTAGCGGTACATCTTGAGATGCCTCAATTTTGCGGCGTAGAAGGCGAATATGGGCGGCTAATACATTGCTGGCGGGCTTTTCTTCTGTGGGCCATACTTGCTGATAAATTTCTTCATGGGTTAAAAGCTGCGGGTGCTGCATTAAAAAGGCTAACAGCCGACATTCTTTTTCAGAGAGGGCAATCATCCGCCCATTGCGGTATGCCACTTGGTTCTCTATATCTAGCTCTAATCCTTCCGCACTGATGCGAGGGCTAAGGGCTGCATCTTCTTCAAGGGCTTTGGTGCCAAATAGATCGCCTCGGCGCAGCAGCGCCCGAACCCGTGCCAGCAGTTCGCGGAGTTCAAAGGGTTTTACTAAATAGTCGTCCGCGCCAGCATCTAGCCCCTGAACACGGGCATCTAGGGTATCTTTGGCAGTCAAAAATAGGACAGGGGTGGCGTCTCCCTGCGATCGCAGGTTTTGGCATAGCTCAATCCCAGACTGCTTGGGCAACATCCAGTCCAAAATCAGCAGCTCATAGGGCATTCCTGTGCTCTGCTGCTGCTGAATCATTTGTAGGGCCGTTTCGCCATCGTAGGCCACCTCTACCGCATAACCCTCCCGCTTGAGCGCACGGTACAGCGGCTCTGTCAGCTCAACCTCATCATCTACTAAAAGAATCGACATACGCTCTCGGCGATCGCCCTCCATGGGTCTGAAGTGCGCCTGAAGTTAGAACGCTTAAACAATAGGATAATTGTATGACAGACACTTTTGACGGCTTGTCTTATGCGCAATAAATCTCTCTAAAATTACCCATGCAGAACAGCAACTACGGCTTTATTGGTAAATTAATCGCTATTTCCGCCATCGTTGCACTTGGCATTAAAGAAATTGGCCCTCAGCTTGCCATACCCGCAACACAACCCATTGTTTTAGCCCTAGTGCTGTTGCCTACGGTTCTCATGGGCTTAATCTTGGGCTTGCAATATCGTCTTGAGCGCCGTTAAATCAGAAATCTCTAGCACCGCAGCAGAATTTACCACTGAATCTATTGCTAAATTTGGCATACTCAATTTTGCCCCATCGCGGTTTAGCCAAATGCCCTGCAATCCGGCGGCAACAGACCCTTCATAATCTTCTGACCAACTATCGCCCACATGCCAAGCTTGGCTGGGTAGGTAACGATGTTTGGCAAGCGCCGCTTCAAAAATTTCGGCTTCTGGTTTGGCTGAACCCACTTGGGTTGAAATAGTAACGGATTGGAACCAGCTATCTAGCGCCAATGCCTGAAGAACGGTATAAAGACGGCTATCGAAGTTAGAGATAATTGCAAGCTCAATCTCAAATGTCTTGAGCTGACCGAGCGCTTTCAGTGTCTCTGGGTAAACAACCCAAGGATCTGCCGTTTCAAAGTAGGTAAATAAGGGTTGAAAAAATGCGTCGAAGTCTGGCAACTGCTTCACTACACCCACTAATTTAAAGCTTTGCCAAGCGACAGTTCGCCACCAGTCGTACTCTAAGTGCCCTAGATCTTGTGGGGCTGCCTGGGCGAATGCAGCGCGTGGCGCAGCTCTAAAACTTTGAATAAACGCGGCGTTGAGTTGCTGGGCATTAACCTTAAGCCCAGCTTTCTGGGCAAACTGAGCATAGATTTCACCTACGGTACCGCGTACCCCAAATAAGGTGCCGACAGCATCAAAAAAAATGATTTTGGGTAAAGCCATTCAACATCATGGGAAGACTAAGAGAACACTGATCGTAGAACAGAAAACTCTCGCTAGCGTGGCCAAAGTTGGTGGCAATAATCATGGCGTCTAAAATAAGACCCGCGAGTTCTATCGATTCACGCAGTGCGGCAGCGAGCACAGGGGTTGAATCAGGCTTTCCACAGGGTCATCGGGTAGTAGGTACTCATCGGGTAGTTTCTCCTAGATGATGCTCGGGAGGGATTGGCGCGGCGAAATTTGAGGGGTGGTCATGGCGCTGGCACCTTTAAGAACGGAGCGTTTGCTTTGATTCTAAATGATCGCCATTTAGGGCAACCGTTCATAGAGCGTATTGCGCTGATGCCACGGTCGATTGAGAGAGGCGATCGCCCCCTGCAATTGCGTCACGGTCATACAGGTTCCCCCCTGTGCGCCTGCCATGGAGGTAATATGCTCTTCCATCAATGTACCGCCGAGATCATTGCAGCCCCATCGCAAAGCCTCCGTTGCGCCAGTTAGCCCCAGCTTGACCCAACTCGGCTGATGGTTTTTAATCCAGCTTCCCAGAAAAAGACGGGCAACGGCGGTGAGATGCAGTGCATCTTGCAAAATGGGCTGATCGTGCCCTACTTTTTTGCGGAGGGGTTTGGGGGCATCTTGCCCAATGTAGGGCAGCAGAATAAATTCGGTAATGCCAATATTGCCCCGTGCTTGGGCGCGCTGTTGGAGCGATCGCAATTGCTCAAAATGCTCGATCTGCTGCTCTGGCGTTTCGATATGACCGGAAAGCATGGTGCTGGTGGTCGGCATCCCCAGTCGATGGGCGGTCTCTACAATTTCGAGCCAAGTCGCGGTGTCTATTTTTTCGGGGCACAGCACCCGTCGCACTTCATCATTGAGCACTTCAGCGGCAGTTCCAGGCATAGACTGCACCCCAGCCCCCTTGAGCGCTGCAATCACGGCTGCGTAGCTCAGCCCATCTTCACGGGCAATAAACTGAATTTCTTGGGGCGAAAAGGCATGGAGATGCAGTGCGGAGAATGTGTCGCGGAGTGTTTCGGCGAGTTTGACATAGTAGGGGAGCGATCGCCCCCCAATTTTTGCCCCAAGATGTAGCCCCCCCTGCATACAAATTTCTGTAATGCCTTGGGCTACACCGTCGCCAGCTTTTTCTAAAATTTGCTGATGAGAGAGCCAGTAGGCATCCTTGTCGCCTTCATCTCGACGAAAGGCGCAGAAGCCACAGTGTTGCTCACAAATATTGGTGAAGTTGATGTTGCGGTTGACCACGTAGGTGACGGTCTCGCCTACCTGCGATCGCCGTAGTTCATCTGCCGCCTGCCGAATCTCTTGAATTATCTCTGGATCTTGCTGATAAAGCAGCATCACGCCTTCTTCTGCGGTGAGGTCTTGGCCTGCCATCACTCGATCTAGGAGGGTAGAGATTTTTAAGGAATGAGCAATCACAGGTTACACCGCACAGTTATGGAGCCGCTTTAGTATTATTGTGACTGGAATTTATCGGATTGGATAGCGGGCGATCGCAGACCCACGCAATGCAGTTCCAATACCTGAAGCAGGGGGGGGGTCGCCCGTCTCGATCTTGAAAAATTGCCACAACCCCAGCCCCAACCGTACCTAACCCTAGTAAACCGACTTTGAAACCCACAGCTTTTCCCCAACTGATCTATCGTTCTTGTTGTGACATTTCCTTACTTCAGTGTGTTCATACCCTGGCCGCCGAACAATTTTGAGGTGCGGCTATGTTTGAGCGGTTACAATAAGCGTGTCCTCCCCTGATCGTCATACCAATGCTGGCAATCACTCCTGAGAAGGATGCCTAACGGCTCTGAGTTGGGTGGCGAACGCTACGGATAGAACTCTAGCTTCAAACCACCAATGAAACGGTAATCACGCTGATTCTTGGTTATAAATTCTTCGTCATACTCAAGCGCTGTTGCTGCAATTAATGCATCAGCAATAAGCAAACCGTGGCTCAATCGATACTGTCCTAATAAATTAACGGCTCTATCTGAAATCTGCTCTGTTAATTTAAGGCACTGAAAGTATTGAAAAAACTTCTTAAGCTCGTTTAGCTCAACTTTGTTACGACAGCCAACGATCAGCTCCATTTGTGTTACTGCACTTATTGCCAATTGGAACTGCTTTTCAATATGTTGCAGACAATCAATCGCGGTTTCATCCCCGCGTCCTACGTCAATCAAGATATCAGTATCAATAATGACCAATGTCAAGTTACTTTTTCCACTCGGATTCACGAACGTGGTGCACCCAAGCGCCACTATCTATAATATCGTCACGATCTTTCCAAATGCCGACAAAATTCTCAGTCATTAAGTCAGATACAGGGGGTTTATTAGAGGTGGAGTGATCATAACGCTGATGCACGAAGGCGATAAAATCTATCACCTGACGTTGGCCTTCAGGCGGCAGAGAAGTAATATCTCGTAAAATTTTCTCGTGTGTCATAATCCCTCCGTTAACATTCTGTCATCCCGTTCTGATCAAACCACCTCTAAACAAATCTAAGGCTCGTTGCTTTGAGTTAATCGGGTCGGAATCGGCTCTGGCTGAATGGCAACGTTCAGGGTTTGTCCACTGCGTCTCACCTCTAGCTGGATCGATCGCCCCGCCGAAGTATCCTCCACCCTTTGCTGCACCTGACTGGATTTGGTTATATCTTGCCCATTGATGCGCTTAATGACATCCCCAATTTTTAAGCCCACCTTAGACGCAGGAGAGTTCGGCAGCACCTCAAAAATTAGAACGCCCTGATCGTCTTGAACCCGCAGGTTAGAGCTAGCATCCCCATTAATGCGCTGCCTAAGCTCAGGCGATAGATTCGTCATCCGAATGCCCAAAAAAGGATGATTGACCTTACCCGTTGCCGCAAGCTGATTGGCGATTTTCTGAGCCGTTTTAATCGGAATTGCAAACCCTAGCCCCTGGGCGCCGCCGCCAATAATGGCGGTATTCATCCCAATCACCTGACCATATTGGTTCAAAAGCGGTCCACCAGAATTCCCTGGGTTAATGGCCGCATCGGTTTGAATAAAGCCCACGCGCTTGTCGGGTACGCCAATGTCGCCGCTGGTGCGTCCGGTCGCGCTGATGATGCCTGCCGTTACGGTGTTGTCTAAGCCTAGGGGGTTGCCAATGGCGATCGCCCATTCTCCAGGCCGGAGCTGATCAGAATCACCCATTTGCACCACAGGCAAATTGTTCGCCTGAATTTTGACCACCGCTACATCGGTTAGGCTATCTTGCCCCAGCACCTTACCCTTGAGCGATCGCCCATCTTTGAGCAACACCGTCACAGAATCTGCCCCATTCACCACATGAGAGTTCGTCAAAATTAGCCCATCGTTGCTGATAATAAAGCCAGAACCCGTACCACGCTCCACACGGGTACGACTTTGAGGCATCTCGCCGCCAAAAAACTGCTTAAAAAAGGGGTCGTTAAAAACCGCAGGAGGTTGACTTTTGACCGTGCGAGACGCATCAATGCGCACCACCGCTGGCCCCACTTTCTCAACCGCTCTCGCAATAAAATTTTGATCGCCTTGGATAAGTCGCGGCGCGGCAAGCTGAGCCACACTGGGCTGTGGCGAAAAAGACTTGCCCGGAACCATTTGTGTTCCGACCAGCGTAGCCAGGGAACCAACCAAAAGCACAGATAAATAAGTAGCCGATTTCTGGATGGAGATTTTGGGCGACATGGTGAGGTAAACAGGGTAGTGGGTTTTTAGAGATAAAGCTTAAAGGTCAATTTGTTTTTGGGGTTAAAAATTTACCAAGGATTATAGCAATCCCAATTGACTCCTGAGGAACACCCTGCATCACCCCACCCCAGCCCTCACCTTATAAAGGTGAGGAAGCCAGTCCATGTTCTTCCCCCCTTTATAAGGGGGGATTGAGGGAGGTAATGCAGGGCTTTCAGCGAGAATCCAACTTGTGTGTACACGGTAGCTTTATAAGGGGGATTGAGGGGGGTAGTGCAATAAGTTAATTCTCACAACTGAATTGAGATTGCTATATGTACTGCTGCCCTTGGCAAGTTTTTTAAATTCTACTCATTTTTTAAAAAGTTTAGGAAATGACGTTCTTTGCTTTAGGTTATTGAATAACCACCTAAAGAACGAACGCCATTTGTACAGTGTGAGGTACATACTGAGCAAAGACGGACATTCTTAGCAAAGGTTTCCCACGCGAGAGGAGAACATGACGGCTGATAATCCGTCACAACAGCAATGGCAGCAGGCTCAAGACGAGCTTCAGCGCGTGTGGGGCTATTCTCAGTTTCGGCCTTTGCAGGGTGAAATTGTTTTGTCGATTTTGCAGCGCAAAGATACTCTGGTCATGCTGCCTACGGGGGCGGGTAAATCGCTGTGTTTTCAGCTTCCGGCACTTTTGCAAGCGGGGCTAACCATTGTGGTATCGCCCCTGGTTGCGCTGATGGAAAACCAAGTGCAGGCATTGAAGACTCGCGGCGTTGCTGCGGCGGCGCTGTTGCACAGTGAGCAGTCGCGAATGCAGCGACAGCAAACGCTCAATCAGCTAGAGCATGGACAGTTAAGGCTGCTGTATCTGTCGCCAGAATCTTTGCTGGGCGCTAACTTATGGCAGCGGCTGATAAACCCTGCGGTGCAAATCCAAACCCTTGTAATTGATGAGGCACACTGTATTACCCAGTGGGGCAGCAGCTTTCGACCGACCTATCGACGGCTGGGTTCATTGCGGTCGGCGCTATTGCAACAGTCTGGGGCTGAGGGGGAAATCGCGATCGCCGCCTTTACCGCCACGGCAGACCCTGCCACCCAGCAAGACATCCGAAATGTGTTGGGGCTAAAGCAGCCGCAGGTCTTTCGCAATAGCCCCTACCGCAAAAATCTGTCCCTCAAAATTGTGCGGGTGTGGACTGCGGCAAGTCGCCGCGATCGCCTCAAGCAGTTCATTCAGGCGCAAGGGCAAACCACTGGATTGGTCTATACCCGTAGCCGCAGAGATAGTGAACAGTTAGTCGAATGGCTGCAACAAAAGGGGTTGAACACCGCCGCCTACCATGCCGGACTTGCCCCCCAAGAACGTCGCTACATTGAGCAGCAGTGGCTCTCTGGCGAAATTCCCTTTGTGATCTGCACTTCTGCCTTTGGCATGGGCGTAGATAAACCCAATGTGCGCTGGGTGTGTCACTTTCACCCGCCGTTAACGCTTGCAGAATACCTTCAGGAAATTGGACGAGCGGGGCGAGATGGGCAAACCTCCCAAACGCTGCTGCTGGCAAGCGAACCGACGGGGTTATTAGACCCCACCGATCGCCAACGACGGGACGGGTTTTTGAAAACGATGCGATCGCAGTCTCAACTGGCGCAAACCTTAGCCCAGCAGCTCCCCAGCGGAGGCTACCTGCCCGACATCCTCAAGCAAGAGCCGCAGGCAGAAATGGCCTTAGCGATTTTGCATACTCAAGGGCAGCTTGTCTGGGTTGATCCATTTCACTATCGCCTTCAGGCTAAATCCGCGAATTTTGCTGAATCTGTGCCACAAACCTCTATCGAAGCGTATTTGTCTGAGCGCGGCTGCCGCTGGCGGTTTTTGCTGGGTGCTTTTGGGTTTGGGCGAGAGGCACAGGGGTTGAAGTGCGGTAATTGCGATCGCTGTTAGCCCAATATTACCTAAGACATCTCAAAAAACGGAAGTGTTGAATGAATCCTATATCACCAGAATCACGGGCATACACAGCTTTTGTCTAGCATGGGTTAGGGCGATCGTCCAGCGCACGCTCAAGGAATTGTGTGGGTGGTGGCGCTATGTTGGCTTTTTGGGTGGGGTGATCGCGCTTAAGGTGCATCCAGACTCAAATCATCCGTTGCTTTCCCTGAACCTGTTAAATGCTTATCCTTAAAAGGAAGCAAGGGTTGACGGTCGATTTAAGTTGTCGTATTTTTGTTGTAGGTCATGTCGTATTTTTGCAAGCTTTTTTGAGCACGTTATGAATCGCCCTAAAACTTTAGAGGAGCGGATCTCGCAACGGATTGCCCGGAGTAAGGGTGAGGTCTTTATTCGTAAAGATTTTGCGGATCTGGCTGACTATGACCAAGTTGGGCGATGTCTGCGTCATCTGGCTTCAAAGGGGCAGCTCGTCAAAATTGGCTACGGATTGTACGCTAAGGCAACCATGGCTCCTATCTCAAAGCGTCCGGTTCCTCGTCGGGGGATTCGCGATCTTGCGGCTGAGGCGTTGGGACGGTTGAAGGTCTCAACTTTTCGTTCTAGTTTTGAGCAAGATTACAATAAACATCAAACCACTCAAGTGCCGACAGGTCGGGTGATTGGGGTTAAAGGACGTATTACTCGTAAAATTGGCTACGACGGAAAGTATGTGACTTTTGAGCGTGTCCATTAATCCTGAACTGATTGAGGCGATCGCAGCTGAGCTTGTTGTTGATGCATCTCTTGTTGAAAAAGACTGGTATGCCATCCGCATCATTGCGGCGATCTCAAGGGTCAAACATCCCACAATGCGCTTGGTTTTCTCTGGCGGAACGAGTTTAGCTAAGGGGTATGGACTGATTCAGCGGTTTTCAGAAGATATTGACTTTAAGGTGGCGATGCCTACGGAAGGTCTCAATCGCGGTGATTTTCGAGAATATCGCGAGCGGATCGTTGAAGCTATTCGTGTAGGGAGTGAAGACTGGTCATTGGCTAACGATGATATACAAAGCCTGAATGCATCACGATTCTTCAAATGTGAGGTTGCCTATCGCCACATGTTTCAAAGAGCTTCAGCGCTCCGACCTAATGTCAAATTGGAGGTTACGTTTGATTCGCCTGCTCTACCTTTTGAGGAGCGATCTTTACAGTCATTTGTCGCACAGGCTCAACAGCAGAAGCCAGAAGTCATTTCAATACCTTGTGTTTCGCCTGCTGAAACAGCAGCAGACATGACTTGAACTTTAAAACTGACTGTTCAATTTTAAAGTTCAAGTTAATTTTCTAAAAGAAATAAAGATTAAGTTCCGACTTCCTCTAGTTTGAACCACGAGCGATCAGTCTTATTGCCGCATGGATTGTTGCAAGATAGAAGTAAAATAACCAGCTATACCAAATCGGTTTGTCGTATTGAGCCTTCTGCTTATCATTATGATGTCTAATCGAAAAGTTATTCGCAATATTGAACAAATCATTTTCATCCGAGGTCATGAACACTTCTTTCAGCTTAGGTCTGAGAAATTCTAGGACGTCAGCAAGATCACGAATCGCATCTCGACGATCTTCAAGAGATGATTTATGACGCCGGAACTTCAATTTGGCAGCTTCAACACGTACATTTACATTTTCTGGATCGACTGATGGAACCTCGGCTTCAAGAAGTGTTTCCAAACCTATATCAGGTAGCCTTAAAATCTCTCCGTGAGGTGATAACTCATATCCCATTTGGTAAATTTCAAGAATCCTGTTAATCTTTTCTCTGAACTCGTTTTGCCCTTCAGACTTATTAAAAGTCTCACAGTGCCATCCACATTCATTCCAACCATGCCAGTTTTTCTCAATTGGCTTTGAGCAGTGATCATATAGAAATTCTATAATGTCAAAAATATCATCTTCGGAGTAAAAATCTAATTTTCTATCTATAGGCCATAAATCGGATTTACGAAGTTCGAGAAGCAATGCTCCCTGCATATCATGTCCTAACTTGCCTGAAACATATCCAGCGTCAACACACTCATAACCAAGGTGTTCTTGAAAGTATCCTTCATATTCAAAACGACAGAATTGGTGCTTGAATAATCTCAATAAATCAAGCAAAGAAATCTTATCCGTCAAGGGATTCTGACCAGTTCTGACTGAGTAATATTTTCGGCTAGTTGAACTCATAGGTATGGCTACATTATCTCTTTTTCATAGATCATTTTATTTCACAGTGATAGCGATATACCGTGGCGTTGGTCGGACTGGGTGATTATCAAGGTTACTTCATGATCCAGTTTTTTCAGAAAACTCAGTAGCTTACCCTCGCTGAAGCGACTGAAATGACCATTCATCAGATGAGAAACTTCAGACTGCCCAATATCCAAAAGCTTGCCAATCTCACGTTGTTTCAGTTTTCGTGATTTGAGGATTCTCAGCACCTCGATCCCAATGCAAGCACGGGCATATAGCTCATCGGCATTCTTTAACCCAATATCGGCAAAGACATTGCCCGATCCTTCATAGCATTCAATCGTTTCTATCGCTTCATTACTCATTGTTCGCCTTCCCTGCGCTGCGCTTCCTTCAACCGTTTAACAATTAGGTCTATATCCTGCTGCGGGGTTTTAATCCCCGATTTTGATTTTTTCTGAAACACATGCAATACATAGATATGCCTGCCAATCTTGATTGCATACACCGTGCGATAGGTGTCACCGTCATACCGCGTAACAATCTCGAAAACTCCGCTCCCAACTCCTTTTAACGGTTTTGCATCAAGCGGCATTAACCCCGCTTGAACAATCATCAAGCTATGTCCAATATCGTCCTGAGCTTCATCAGGGAAACTTCGTAAGACCTTCAGAGAATCGCCCATCCAATGGACGGGTCTTAATGGCGGTCTTTCTTTCATTCCAGAATTCTATTGTATGTGAAATTTCTAATAAAATCTACATGAGCATGACGACATTAGCAAGCACTTGGACAGAGATGAGCTTACTCGCGGGAATCCCTGTGCTGTTGTAGGTAATCTGTTGACAACATCGCCTTGCGTGACACCTCCAGCACCGTCAGGCGATCGCTGTTGGATTGAGTCCCAGAGCGAGCAAATCCAAAGCCAGACCCTAGGGGAATAATGGCGATCGCCCCAGCATTTGCTTAAGGTCTGCGATCGCATTGCTCTAGCATTTGTTTTAAAGGCTGAACGACCGTTTGAGCTTGTTCAAGCGGCTGTGTCTGGAGTCATCCTTCTGCGATCCTGTGTTTTGGTTGTGGAGGGCGATCGCATTTCAGCGAGGTGGTTTTTGTGGAGGGCGATCGGTTTGTAATTGTGAAACCTCGCGGCGTAGCTCAGCTTTCAACTCTGCTTCAGTTGGTAAATGTAGCTTATATCGACTGGCAAAAATTTTGTGGTGTTGCTCTGGCCCCAGCGTATACTTCACAACCGCATCATTTTTATCAGAACAGAGAATCAATTCCAGCGTGGGATTATCGTCCACCGCACAGCATTCTTGATCGTAATAATTTACATAAAGCTGTAATTGCCCTAAGTCTCCGTGGGTAAGCTTGCCAACCTTTAAATCGATCAGAATGTAGCACTTGAGAATCGTGTGATAAAACACCAGATCGATGTAAAAATGATCACCATCCAAAGTAATGCGCTCTTGGCGACTCACAAACGCAAAGCCCTTACCCAGCTCCAGCAAAAAAGCTTGTAAGTTGCCAATAAGAGCTGTTTCAAGATCCGATTCCGTTAAGCGAGGCGATTCTGGTAACCCCAGAAACTCAATCACAACTGGATCTTTGAACACATCCGTCGGTTGTTGAATTATTTGTCCTTGGGTTGCCAGTTGCATAAGTCCTTCTTTATCAAGACTTTTCGCCAACCGTTCAAACAGAAAACTATTGATCTGCCGTTCCAATTCTCTGGCCGACCAATTATTTTTAAGTGCTTCAATCTCATAAAATGCTCGTGCTTCCGGTTGCTCAACCCGCATCAAGGTTCGGTAGTGCGTCCAAGACAGATTGGGATGGAGTTGTCCAGGCTGCCAGGATGGGTTGGGATTGCTCAGTCCAGCTAGATCCGAGCCTGACAAAGATTGGTCACGCACTGCGTGGCCTATTTCCTCTGCGGCTAAAAGTTGAGGAAAAACCAAATAGAATTGCCGGATATATTTCAGATTCGAGTAAGAATAACCTGCACCAAAATCTTGCTTGAGTTGCTGGGCAAGATTCTTCAGCAAATTTTCGCCATAATCGGCACGGTATTTGCCCTGCTGCTCAGCTTCAACAATCTCCCGACCAATCAGCCAATTGGAGAGCACTTGGGCCGTATTTACAGTCCGGGCTACACCAGTGCGAGCGGCAGTCAGAATGTCGCAAATACGGTGGTAAAAAGCTTCTTGATTGTTTCGTTCGATGTCGTTCATTGGTATAGCGGCGGTTTAATCGACTCACTCCACACACTTGGTTATTGTAGCCTTGTCATAGAGAGGCTAAAGTCCTCTGGATGATGTTGTCACTCCACCGCATTGATATTTAGTTTTCACAAAATATGGGTTGTGGAGCGATTCATCAGCACTCATGTCTCCAGAAAATACAAGGGCATAGAGGGTGATCGCCTCCGTTGCAACTTGGTCTAACGTTTGCTTCAAAAGCTGAGCGATCGTTTGGGCTTGTGCAAGCGGCTGTATCTGGAGTTGTCCTTCTGCGATCCTATGTTTTGGTTGTGAAGGGCGATCGCTACGCACCAAGAGTCCGCATTTCAGCCGCACCCTTAGCTCACCTTAGGGCTTTGCTTATGCCATTCTGTCGCCTGCTCATAGGCATAGGCGGTCTGCAATACTAAATCTTCGCGCAGTACATTGCCAACAATTTGTAGGCCAATCGGCAACCCTTCAGCGTCAAATCCACAGGGCAAACTCAACCCTGGCAATCCGGCTAAATTGACTGGAATCGTCATCAAGTCAGACAAGTACATGCTGATGGGGTCTGCGGTTTTTTCGCCAGCCTTAAATGCCGTAGTTGGAGCCGTAGGGCACACCAGCACATCAACCGATTCAAACGCTTTTTCAAAATCTTGCTTAATCAAAGTGCGAACTTTTTGCGCCTTGAGATAATACGCATCGTAATACCCTGCCGAGAGTGCGTAGGTGCCAATCATAATTCGTCGCTTTACCTCAGCCCCAAACCCTTGGGCGCGGGTTTGGGTATACATCGACATTAGATTCTCTGCTTCCGCTGAGCGGAAGCCGTACTTAACCCCGTCATACCGAGCGAGGTTTGCTGAAGCCTCTGAGGGCGCAATGACATAGTACGTCGGCAACCCATACCGGAAACGGGGACAGGAAATCTCCTGGATTTCTGCGCCTAAGTCTTTGAGCTGCTGAATTGCTTTCTGGACGGCCTCTGCTACAACGCTATCTAGCCCTTCGCCAAAGGTTTCGGTAATGACTCCAACTTTCTTGCCCTTCAGGTCAGGGATAAGGCATTTTGTATAGTCAGGGATTTCAATTTTTAGGCTTGTGGAATCTTTGGGGTCGTGTCCGGCGATCTCCCCCAGTAAAATCGCAGCATCTTCCACGCTGCGTCCAAATGGCCCAATCTGATCTAGCGAAGAAGCATAGGCCACCAGCCCAAACCGCGAGACTAACCCATAGGTTGGCTTTAAACCCACCACCCCACAAAACGAAGCAGGCTGACGAATGGAGCCACCTGTATCAGAACCTAGCGCCACCACACATTCATTCGCCGCCACTGCTGCGGCTGAGCCACCGGAAGACCCACCCGGCACTCGCGTGATATCCCAAGGGTTTGCCGTGATTTGATAGGCCGAATTTTCTGTAGAGCTGCCCATCGCAAACTCATCCAGGTTGGTTTTGCCCACCATCACGGCACCTGCCGCCGCCAGCTTTTGGGTGACGGTTGATTCGTAAGGGGGGACAAAGTTTTTCAGCATAGCGGAGCCGCAAGTCGTCGGAATCCCCTTGGTGCAGAGATTGTCTTTAATGCCAGTGGGGATGCCTGCGAGAAGTCCAATGGCTTCACCTGCGGCGATTTGAGCATCCACTCGCTGCGCTTGGGCTAACGCCTGATCTGCTGTAATCGCCAAAAAGCTATGGAGCTTGGGTTCTAATTGCTGAATGCGCTCTAGCGCTTCTTGAGTAATCTCTGTTGCCGTGCGCGCCTTACTCACCAATTGTTGGTGCAACTCCCGAAGGGAAGCCATGCAGCAGATCCTTTTTTACGTAACGACTCGGGTAAAGCCCATAAGGCACTCTCCCTCTGTCAGTTTATCGGATTGCCGTAGAAACAATGTAAATTGCTTCAGAATCGTAGGGCTACCGTGTACACGCAAGTCTGAGAAAAATCCCCTCCGAGGAGGGGTGCCCGATCGCGAAGCGTCTCCGAAGGAGATAGGGCGGGGTGGGTTAGTCAGTAGCGCCATGCCTAACCCACCCCAGCCACCCCTGAAACAGTCCTTGTTGAGCGGCTGTGGGCTGAGCGACAGGCTGCAACGTCCAGCGGTTCGGTAACGGTTCGCCTAACGTTACAGCACATTCACGCAGCACATCCTGATGGAACACAGTAATAGCAATGGTTTCCTTCGGCTGGTAGTGTTGCAGACGGTCATTGAGCTGGTCGGCACTGACGCGGAAGTGGGAGATCGCCAACAGTTCATCCCCTGGTTCAATGCCGGCCTGTTCTGCGGGAGAACCCGCTTCGACAAACTTGATGATGGCTGTACCGTGTTCGGTTTTGACGGTTAATCCGAGATAGGGCAACGGATGGGTGACTTCGGCTTTGAGTGTTAGACCAAAGGGAGCCAGGCTTTCATCAAAGGGTAGCTCTGCTGTGCCGTCGATATAGCTCGCCCAGAAGACGGTTAAGTCCATCTCTGCCACAGATTCAAAGATAGCCTTGAGCTGGTCGCGGGTAAAGCCGACCTCTGGCTGTCCAAACTGTTGCCAAAGCTGCCGCATTACGTCATCGAGCGATCGCCCATTCTGATGCTGGGCACGGATCGTCAAATCCAGCAGGAATGATACCAACTCACCTTTGAGATAGTAAGAAACTTGGGCATTACGGCTATTGGCATCGGGGCGATACAGCTTAATCCAAGCATCAAAGCTAGATTCGCTCACAGGTTGGATTTTACGGCCTGGAATGGTTTGGAGCTGCGTAATGGCTTCACTCACTTTATTGAGGTAGCATTTGGCATCATAAATGCCTGCCCTTAGGGGAATCACCAAATCGTAGAAACTGGTGGTGCCTTCGCAAAACCAGAGCGAGTCGGTGTAGTTTTCTTGGTCGTAGTCAAATACCTCTAGCCCTTTGGGTCGGATACGTTTAACGTTCCAAAGATGGAAAAATTCGTGCGCGACTAGGCTCATAAATTTTTGATAGCCGTCTTCGGATTGCAGACCAAACCGCGAATAAATGAGCGAACAGGCTGATTTATGTTCTAGCCCACCGTAGGCGTTGGCGCTCAGGTGTAGCAAAAATAGGTAGCGATCGTAGGGTAGCCCTTCAAAGAGCGCCGCTTCGGTTTCGATGATTTTTGTGGTGTCTGTAAGCAATCGCTCAATGTTGAAGTTCCCTTCGCCCCAAATGGCGAACTGGTGGGGTTTGCCCAAAACTTCAAAGTCGTAGAGGGCGTGGGTGCCTATCTCAACGGGGCTATCTACTAGCTCATCAAAGTTTGCCGCAATAAAGGTGTTGGCTTGTGAGGTGGCGGCAGGTAACGGTGTAGAGATGTGCCAGTTTTGGGGCGGGATGATAGTGAGGACGATCGCCGTTTCTTCATACCCTGGCACTCTAAAAAACATCGCTGCGGGGTTAAAGTAGCCGTGGGTAAGATCGAGATGATTGGTGCGAACCGTCAGTTCGTTGGCAAAAATTTTGTACTGAACAGTAATAGTTGAGTTGCCCTGAGTGATGACCTGCCAATGGTTTTTACTCGCCTTATGCCACGGTAGCGGCTGATCTTGTGCATCCAATGCTCTAAAACCCTGAAGGTGTCTGACATACTCTCGAACCAGATAAGACCCAGGCGTCCACACCGGAAATTTGAGATCTAATACGTCTGAAGACAAATCCTGAATGGCAAAGCTGACTTCAAACAGGTGGTTAGCGGGCTGGGGGAGGATGACGGTGTAGCAGAAAGAAGTGGCGATCGCGGCAGTATCTTCAGAGCTTGCAGGTATGGAGGAGAGTGCAGGTGCCATAGGATAGAATTTGCGAAAGGTTAGGCGCAGAAAAATGGCTTCTCAGCTCAATATATCGCCAAGTCAAACGATCCTGCTCTTTAGGTCAAACCAGATGCCGTATTCACAAAAGCGATGAGTACCCAAATCACGGGTCATGTTCTAGATCTGTGGCGTTGAAATCAAATCGCACAACCAAACTCAAAGCGATTCATGAACAGTCCAATCACAACATCATGCATCACAACTGTTTTGGAGAAACAGATTCAGAGAAAAAATCGTTTTGCGAGCTAAACGCTTAATGCGAGTGCTGAAAGTCAAATGTTTGCGCTCAATTTTTGGGTATTGCGCTTGCATACTTTATGCTCAGCAGGATCAGGATTTAGATGTCGCTCATAGGCTCCCCAGCCATCCGGATAAAATTGAGTGATCCCAAACGGTTCTAACTAAGGATCGTGGATTAAATAACTTACAGAATTGTTTAGAAGCGATACGCTCTGCATTCCCTCATCCCCTAACCCCTTCTCCCAGAGCGGGAGAAGGGGAACAAGAAACTCCGGCTCCCCTCTCCCGCTCTGGGAGAGG
>JANNDV010000290.1:0-2331 GCA_031387975.1 Acaryochloridaceae cyanobacterium OTE_75_metabat_521
CCTCGCGCTCCCCAAGATCGATCCGCTCTATGCGCTGGATCTGCTCGGTCACACCACGCGATCGCATTTTTACTGGGAACACCCTACCGAAGCCGTGGCGATCGCCGCAATGCAGCCCGTTGTACGGCGAGAAATCAACGGCAGCGATCGGTTTATTCAAACGCAGCGCTTCATTTCTGAGGTGTTGCAGCGAACGACCACCGCTGGTGAACTCCATTTGCCCATGGCAGGGCCGCACTTTTTTTGCAGCTTTACCTTTTTTGATCAGCCCCATCACGAACCCCAGCGGTTTCCGGCAGCCGTCGCGTTTTTGCCGCAGTGGCAGGTGGCCTGTGTACGAGGTCAGGGCGTTTTGGTTGCAAATTTACCCCTAACGCCCACGTCTAACCTCACTCAGCTCACCGATTCTGTCTTAGAGATTTGGCAACGGCTCCAGCGCCGCAGCATAGCCTACCGCGCTCCATTTTCACTGCCGCTAATTCAGGTGCCCACACCCTGCTTAAGCCATCAAACTCGGTTTTTAGAAGCGGCGACAGCAACATTGGCACAGATTCATCGTGGCGAACTCGAAAAGCTGGTGCTCTCAGAAACCTTAGAGGTCAAAACCGCTACGCCACTGCCCCTTGCGCCCACGCTGCATAAACTGCGATCGCGCTATGCAGACTGTCAGATTTTTTCGTTGCGAGATGAGCAAAGTCAAGGCTTTATTGGTGCCAGTCCAGAGCGACTGCTGCAAATTCAAGATCGGCAGCTAACGGCAGATGCTTTAGCCGGGTCAGCCCCACGCGGACGCACGGTGAGAGAGGATGTTTTGTTGGGCGATCGCCTGCTCAACAGCACTAAAGATATCCATGAGCATCAGTTGGTGCTGTCTTTTATTCAGCAGCGGCTGAAAAATCTTGGCATTAGCCCCCACGCTACAACCCCAGCTCAGCTATTGCAGCTCCCTAATATTCAACATCTGCGTACCTTAGTCACCGCAAACATACCCAGTCACCTGGGGCTACTGAATGTACTGGCAGCGCTCCACCCCACGCCAGCGGTCGCAGGTACCCCACAGCACAGCGTAGAACCCTACCTCCGTCGCTACGAACCTTTTGACCGTCATCTGTATGCGGCACCTTTAGGTTGGGTAGACTATCGCGGCAACGGCAGCTTTACCGTGGGCATTCGCTCAGCGCTGGTGCAGGGCGATCGTCTACGGCTGTACGCAGGGGCTGGCATTGTTGCAGGTTCAGACCCTCACCGAGAGTGGGCGGAGGTTAAGCTGAAGCTACAAACACTTTTACAAGCATTTGTAGATGACGAAACTTAAATAGTATCTAGGCTGCATCGGCAGGCTCGTCAAAACCCACCAATTTGGCGCCGAAAAGCCCATCATTCTCTTTGGGGATGCGTCTGCCAACCGCGTTAGTTAAGCTAAGTTGCCAGCAAGTGCAGCTAAGGCTAAAACACTTTCGGTGGCAATTTGTTGTAAATCGCACTTTAGGAGATTGTTATGACGAAATGGATTCCTGCAGCGGCGCTGCTATGTATTGCAGCATCAGGCTCTTCATTCGCGGTGCCAATCGGCGGCTCTACCGGCAATACCGGAGGATATGTACTTTGCAAGGATGGAAGTATGTACGGCTATTATAACCCCGGCTCGACGAACTATGGGCCAGATGTCAGCTACGCCAGTGCCGTCAAAAAATGCAAAATAAATGGCGGCGGCCTCGCGTTTTTTGACCCAAGATCTGGACCGATTAAGGCTGTGAAAACTGACCTTATCAAACCAGATACCGTCAAGCGCAATTAGGCATCTCGTTTCTCGCTTCAGTCGTGGTATTGCGGTTCCGTTCCTGGTGTAGTACAGATTTAAATCTGGAAGTCTCTGAATACAAGGGTTTCACGATTCTCTTTGTACGTTACGGGGTTCGTAACCGCTATATTTCATCATTGCGACAATCGTACTGAGATCAACCTCCCGCGAATGCAGCCTAGCCACTCGGTAAACCTGACGCGCGACAGTGTGCCACGAGGTCGCACGCAGGTTACCTCAAACGTTATCCGTTGTGGTGACTGGAGGCTAGAAAAATGACATTGCATTCAATCAAATTGCTAAATGTTGTGGCATTGACCGTTGATTTGCCAGACTACAATTTATGGCGCGGACAAGTGGGCACAGTGGTTGAGACCTTGGCAAACGGTACAGCATTTGAAGTTGAATTCAGTGATCGTGATGGACGAACGTTTGAGTCTATCGGGCTGCAACCAGATCAAATTATGGTGTTGCATTTTGAGCCAGAATCACCTGACTTGAAGCCTGAAATGGTTACAGCGTAACGCAAA
>JANNDV010000228.1:0-5668 GCA_031387975.1 Acaryochloridaceae cyanobacterium OTE_75_metabat_521
GCTTACACTACACAATTTAGAAACGGCTCATTCCTCGCTAGAGCAAAAGCTTCGGAATGAAAAAGTGCAGAATCTGTTACAGAGTGAAAATATAGCGTCTCTAACAAAAGAACGTGATCAGTTGAAATTTACGATACAGAATTTGGAAATCTCTCATTCTGACCTGTTGCAAAAAAATGAAATTCTGGAAGAAGAAAAACATGCTTTGCATGCCGCATTTCAAAGCTCAGAGTCTAATCTCATTGACTTAAAGCAGAAAAATCAAGAGTTAACTCAATCAAAGGAAGAAGAAGCTAGATTTGCCCAGCATAGCCAGTGGAAAGAAACGATTTTACAAAAAGCTTACTCTTTGCCAGAACTATCAAAGCTTATTGATTTCTTGTCGCGCAAAAAATGGAAAGATGCTGACGAAGAAACTCACAAAGTTATTTTGAAGATTTCAGGATCTTTTCACCAGTATAGAGACGGTTTAGATGAAGTCTCTATTCAACGCTTTCCAGTTACAGCACTACAAACAATCGATCAACTTTGGCTGCACTATAGTCAAGGTCACTTTGGATTTACTGCACAAGCTGATGTTTGGAAAAAGTGCGGAGCTACAGAAGCCGAGACTACTTTACAGCAAGTAGAAAAATGTTTGGGCTGGCGACGAAATGATCAATGTCTTTGGTATGAAAAATTGAATTTCAGTTTGGATTCACCTCAAGGACATTTTCCCGCCAGAGTTTATGACAAATGGAATGGGAAAGGAGTTGTTTTTCGATTGAACTGGATATCATTACTATCAAATGAAATCTGATTTTAAAGAATATAAATTCATATAGATGAGCTGGGTTTGCTGTCATGAATGCTAAGGAACTGATAACTCAATATAGAGCAGGGCGACGGGATTTTCAGAATGTTGATATTGCAGGTATTGATTTAACCTGGGCAACCTTATCTGATACAGATTTTAGAGGTGCTAATCTTCAAGGCGTAATTTTTAATGGTGCTACTCTCAATCGAGCGAATTTTAGCGGTGGCGCTAACTTAAGGTTAGCTGATCTAAGTCGGGCAGATTTAATTGAGGCTAATCTCGATGGGGCAAATCTTGAAGGAGCTAACTTAACAGATACTAATCTTAGTCGTGTTAGCTTTGATGAAAAAACTATTTTCCCAAGAGGATTTCAGCTTCCAAGCACTCTAAATACTTTAACGGTTCCTATCCCTTCAACGTCTTTTTCTAATCAAGACTGGGAAACAGCGATCGCCAAAACTCTAACTACCAATCTCGCCGAAGTCCATAAAGAAGAACTCACCATCGCCCAAACTGCTCGCGATATATTCTGGGCAGAACGAGACGCAAAACCAACGGATGTAGCGTGGGTTGACATAGGAAATGTTCCATCCACTCCATCAGGTAAGTTAGCACCAGCCAGCACATGGGAATGTCTACACACGCTCAAAGCCCATAGAGCCGCTGTTAACGCAATAGCCATTAGTGCCAACGGCAACTGGTTTGCCAGTGGAAGCGATGACCGCGCACTCTACCTATGGGATCTCAACACTGGACGCTACAACTTCTCTTTTGTGGGGCAATCGCAAGCTGTCACTTCAGTTGCCATTAGCCCCAACGCACAATTCATCGCCAGCGGCTGTTTTGACCAAAAAGTTACCGCATGGCATCTAGAATCACGCAAGCTCTTACGAACTTTTATGCAGAGCGGTGCTAAAAGCCATAACGGGCCAGTTCATGCTGTTGTATTTACGCCTTCGGGGCAAAAACTGATCAGCGCGGGTGCAGACCAAACCATCAAAATTTGGAATGTCCAGACAGGTAGTCTATTGAGAATGCTGCCAGGACATGCTGCTTCTGTGACCGCCATCGCCCTTAGTTCTGACGGAACAGTGCTTGTTAGCGGAAGCGTTGATCAAAGCATTGGTCTATGGGACATTGATACAGGGAAGCTGCGACACTTTTTGACAGGGCATCAGTCTTGGATTCATGCCCTAGCCCTTAGCTCAGGCGGTCAAACCCTCGTCAGCGCAAGTACCGACGGCAACTTAAAAATCTGGAACTTAAGCGCGGGGTTTGTTCGCCATTCCATCACAGCTCATGCTCCAGGTATCATTTCGGTTGCCATTAGCCCCGATGCAAAAACCATTGCTAGCGGGGGCGGCGATCGCACCATCAAACTCTGGGATCTCACTACAGGTCAACTGCTCAATACCCTAGATGGCTGTTATCCCGTTGCTTTTTCTCCCGATGGCAAAAAACTTGTTTCAGGGGGAGACAACCATACCGTTAAAATTTGGCAGAAAATTGCTTAGGGTACGGTATTTTTAAGATTGTGAGCTGCCATCCATTTAGAGCAACCGTTAAGCGTGAAATTTACCCCTCATCTAAGATTTCAACGTAGAAAAATCAACACTTTGACAGGTTGGGGGGCGATCGCCGCAACTACCCTAATTTTTGGATGTAGCCCCAGCCAACAGCCGCTTTCTTGCACATTACCCACCCCCTCAGTCGAAGCCGTCACTCGGCTTAAGCAAACCCCATCCATACAGCTTTCGCTATTACTCGATGGCACCCCCTCCATGCAGGGCTACGTCAACGGCTTGCCCGACAGTCGGTATGGCAAAACCCTGCGCCTCATCGATAGCGCCTCTTCTACAGGCTGGGATAGCGCCACCACAAAATACTATCGGTTTGGCACCCAAAAGCAGCCCATCGATCGAGACACCTTTCTTAAAGCCCAGCTCCCCGCCTTTTACCAAGGCGGAGCCGACTTCAGCACCAGCCGCATTGACGCAGCCCTAACCGATCCAGCCGAAACTCAACTGAGCTTAGTGGTCACAGACCTCTATCAGAAAGATGCAGACGTAAGGTTAGTGCAAAACCTATTGGCGCAACGCTACCTCAGCAAAGGCTATGCCGTGGGCATTTTAGCCGTCAAAAGTGAGTTTAAAGGCACCGTCTATGACGTGGGCATCTCTAACCAAAACTTTGAATACGCGACCCTTGGCAAACCCGCTAAAGCCTTTCATCCGTTTTACGTTCTATTGCTGGGCAGCTACGGCAACATCAATCACTTCTTTGACCAGCTCCAGCGCAATGGGCTGAGTGCCGTCGAGAACGAGTTTGTAATCTTTTCTCCCCAGCCCGTCGAGCAAGCCGCAACCCTCAACGCCAACGATGTTAAATCTGCCCCTCGCAAAGATATCCTTCAGCCTAAAGCCCTCAACGATAGTCGCGTGTTAGTCCGCAAAAACAAAGCCACCGATCCGGTTCAGTTTTTGGTGGTGACTAAAAAGACGGCAAATCAGTCCACCGATGTCGAAATTCCCTATCGTGCGCTCAATGGCGTATTGCCCATTGATGGGGGTGCGATCGCCCTCAACCCCACCCTCGAAAAGTATCAGGGCAAAGGTTTTCAGCCCGTCGAGACTCAGGGCTTTCAGCTCACCAACTGGAGCATCAAAAATAACGCCATTCGCTTTAAGACCAAAATCCAGGCCGACCAGCTTGACCCTGGTATTTATCGCTTCAATTTTGACGCATCCCCCACAGACTTCACCGAGCCAGACTGGTGGAATAACTGGAACGCCACAGAAGGCAACCTCGACGGAGCCAAAACCAATAACCTACTCCCTTTCCTCAGAGGATTAAGGCTTCGCACCGCCGAACTCATGAAGCAGCAGAAACCCCTCGTGGCCCGACTTTGCTACGCAGTCCAGAAAAAGTAACGCGATTTCCCAGAAATCGCTACCGCTGGCTGAGCGGAGTCGAAGCCAGCTAGAGACTTTACCCGAAGCATTAGACCTCTTGCCTCAATCCTAGCCCCCTCATCCCTTTCTTATAGCCAAAGGCTTTACCGTTCTCCCACCGGGGGAGAAGGGCTAATTCTGGCTCCCCTCCCTACTTACTGTATAAACACAAGACTGAGAAAAATCCCCTCCGAGGAGGGGAGCCCGTAGGGCGGGGTGGGTGGGTCAGTAGCACCACGACTAACCCACCCCTGCCCCTCCCGAGAGGGGATTGATGAATCGGTTTATGGCAAAAACCTATACAGAAGGGAAACTTCGAGACTTATGTGTACACCGTAGCCTTTATGGGAGAGGGGCTGGGGGAGAGGGTAATATTCGTGCAAGAGGTCTATTAATTATTTTTCACTGATGGCTCTTCATCAGGAATCAAAAGCGTTGCTTCAACCTGTCGCTGGTTGAGAGGAACTGCCACAAACCGACCCTCATCCACCAGATAGGTAATGGTGTCAGCCTTTAAGCTATTGCCGTCTTGCAAAATATAAACATTTCCACTTAAAACAATCCGGCGTTCGCGGCTGTAATACTGAGCCGCATTTGCCGTCGCCTGAATCTTACGGGCTGGGTAGCTCAGCTGGACATTGCCATTAGCGGTTATAACACCTGTTTTAGCGTTAGCCTGCTGAATATCTGCACGCAGCGTCAGCGCCCGTCGTGGGGCTTGGGCAGTGGCATCGCCAAAACTCATCACCGATAAGCCGATCATGCTCAGGCTAAGAATGAGTTTTTGAGTCAATGATCGAACCATAGGGTGTCTCAACGCAATGCTTGCTCGCTTATTATAGAGCGGCAGACTGCAATCTGCGGTACCTCTAAAGCGCTAACGTGATGCTGTCTGCTTTGCCTCTTGAATCCACTGCATTACAACTCCAGCGCTAGGGCACAAATCTCGTCGCTGGAGGTTTGTAACCTGGAGCCGCAAAATATGGCGGTGCAGCATCGATGGACTCATGGTAGACAACTGAGTGACAGACGTAACCCCAGCATGGAGCAGCAGCCCACAATACTGACAGCCCACACTTTTGAGGTGGGATAGCTCCGCAAGCGCAATCCATTTGCGCACCCAGCGATCAGAGATCTGAAGCTTTTGAGCAAGATGCCGCTGTTTCTCAAGGGTTTTAGTGCGCTTGAGTAAGGCCGCAGTAGACTCAATCTCTACGTCATAAAGCTTCTGATAATCTTGGGCACTCATCCCAGGTAGGTCAGTCAGAGGCCAGCCTTGAGGCGGCATTAATGGAGTCATGGCAATTTAATATTAAAAATGGCGGCTCAAGTTTCAAACAGGTCTAGGGGCAAGTGACCACACATTTCGTTGATGCCATCTGCAAAATCCGACTGGAAGGCAATCAATACGCCACGATGACCCTCTGGGTATGGGCTGGCATAGCATAACCCTGCACGCGGATTGAATTTGATATAAACGGCATCATTACAGGGGTTGACAACGGCAGGCGGCTCATAGCCAAAGGCTTTAGCATAGCTGTGGAGCGCGGCGATCGCCCCTTCCCAGTCTGCCGCTAAAATCCCAAACATGTGGGTATCGGTAATGCTTGCTAAGTGTAAAACCGCCTGACGCACGGCAACTTTTTCTGCCAAAGACTCAATTTTTTTCGTCTCAAGACAGTTAAAAGGGGCAAGAATGGCTTGGGCCTGCGCCGTTGTAATTGAAACCGTAGGCTGGACTGTTTCGATCCCCTCAGCATTCATGGGTTTATTGCCGCTTTCAATATTTCAGGTCTATAGGCGTACCGTACCACGCCAAACGGTACCATGAGGGATGCAAAAGTCTGTGCTGTGTTCCTATGCCTGTTGCTCATATTATTGGTCTTGGTCGTTCTGGTATTGCTGCGGCTCGTCTGCTCAA
>JANNDV010000229.1:0-15653 GCA_031387975.1 Acaryochloridaceae cyanobacterium OTE_75_metabat_521
CGGGATCTATGTCCCAACCGATGATTCGAGTTTTAACCTTTTAACCAGAGAGATGACCCTAGCTTCTCCACGATGTCTGGCATCTAAGGGATGACGGTCTATCTCTCTGGTCTTAAGATACAAGGGGTTAGGGGATGAGGGGGATTTATTTTGTCAGCGAACCAGGTCCACCGCTGATCATTTTCTAGTTCAAAAGTAGCAGTAGGCTAACGCCGACAAGGGCAATCGCCGAGCCAACCCAAGACTGCACACTTACCGACTGACCCGCCAACCGCGCCATCACTAAAATAAACAGCGGACTGGTTGCCAAAAGGGTTTGCGCAATACCAACAGGGGCATACTTAAAGCCAATTTGCTGAAACCAAATGCCAAGATAGGTGCCTAAAAAAGCTGCCCCCGCCAAGGGCACCCCGACCGCTCTATGCCCCAACTGCTGCCACCCTTTGAGTGCTTTAGGCTTACCCAGCACAACAATCATTAAGCTCGCAACACCCGTACTCAATCGAATCAGCGCCGCCCAAAGGGGGGTGACTTCGGTTTGTGCTAACGCCACCCGCGAGAGTAACCCACTGACGGCAAAAATGAGTACGGCAAGCAGCCCTAGCGTAATGCCGCGAACCATCTGCTTTCGCGCAACCGGAGCCGCATTGTTACTGTTTCGCTCTTGAATCACCCAAGCAATGCCGACCAGGGTTAAGCCCATGCCCACCCATGCCCAACGCGAGAGCGATTCTTGCAGCAGCAATAAAGCTAAAACTGCCGTAATGGAGGGCGTGAGAACGCCAAACAAAAGCGTTAGGCGCACACCCAAGCATCGTAAGGTTTCAAAATAAAGCGTATCGCCCAGGCCAATTCCAATTACTCCGCTAAGGCTTAGCGCCATCAGCGGCATCAGCGGAAGGTGGGGGATAGGCTCTGCGTTAAGCGCGAGGGTGAGGGTTAATAGCACCACTGCCACAACACCCTTACTCAGATTGAGCAGCAGCGGTGAGAGCGTCTTGCCCAATTTTGCATAGACGGCTGACGCTAATGCCCAAGCAAAGGCGGCACCTAGCGCAGCAAGTTCACCCAGTGCCAATCCGGTTGGAATGTTTAACAAATGCTAACTATTGCCTCAACCAACGAGCAGCATCTTTGGCGTGGTAGGTCAAAATCATGTCAGCTCCGGCACGCTTAAAGCTAGTCAGAGTTTCGAGCACAATCCGCTCTTCATCCACCCAGCCGTTGAGGGCGGCTGCCTTCACCATTGCGTATTCCCCAGAGACGTTATAGGCCGCAACGGGTAGATTACACGCCTGTTTTACCTGCCAAATAATGTCCATATAAGATAGCGCTGGCTTTACCATCAGCATGTCTGCGCCTTCGGCAATATCCAGCTCAATTTCTTTGATGGCCTCTCGTGAGTTGGACGGATCCATTTGGTAGGTGCGGCGATCGCCAAACTGAGGCGTAGAATCTGCCGCGTCACGGAACGGGCCATAGTAGGCCGAGGCGTACTTCGCGGCATAGGACATAATCGGGATATCTTCAAAACCTGCCTCATCGAGACCAGACCGAATGGCCTGCACAAACCCATCCATCATGCCAGAGGGCGCAATAATATCCGCACCCGCCTGTGCCTGAGAAACAGCCGTTTTCTTGAGTAGTTCTAGGGTTGGGTCATTCAGGACACGTCCGGTTAAATCGCCCACCTCTAGATAGCCGCAGTGTCCGTGAGAGGTGTACTCGCACAGGCAGGTATCCACCATGACCACTAAATCTGGTACGGCAGCTTTAACCGCAGCGGTTGCCTCTTGGACAATGCCACAGTTGTGCCATGCTCCGGTTGCGTCAATATCTTTGTCTGCGGGGATGCCAAACAAAATAATGGAAGGGATGCCCAAGTCGTAAACCTGTTTTGCCTCATCCACAATTTTGTCGATGGAGAGTTGATACACCCCAGGCATTGACTTTACTTCAGTTGCAACCCCTGATCCAGGGACAGCAAACAGCGGATAAATCAGGTCATGAGTGGTTAAAACGGTCTCTTGCACCATCCGGCGCAGTTGAGGATTGTTTCGTAGGCGACGGGGGCGATGGGTAGGAAACATAGTGCAGGGCCACAAATTCAACGGTCAAGCTCAGGTTCTAATTTTAACGCCTCGGCGGGAAGTCCCGCGCTCTAATCGGCTCGATTGAGCGTCGGAATGCTTCAACAGGCTCAGCAACAGAAAGCCAGGGCGATGAAGCGGAGCGGAATTGCCAATCAATGTAGGTTAATCATCATTTAAGGAGTCCATAACTCTTCTTAAATATGGCATGATGAACTCATGTTTGCGATGAACTACCAGTACCGCGTTTACCCCAATCTTGAGCAAGAAACCCGCATGGTGTCTTGGCTTGAAATGTGTCGTGGTGTTTATAACTACGCCTTGAGAGAACGCAAAGACTGGATGCAATCTCGTAAATGTGACATCAACGCTTGTTCGCTTGTCGCTGAATACATCATTGCGTCTGGCGCGCCTTACCCTGGCTACTATGAGCAGCAAAACGCGCTTACAGCAATCAAGGTAGCGTTGCCACATCTCAAAGATGTACAGTCCCAAGTCATTCAAGAGCCGATTCGTCGGGTAGAGGCTGCCTTTACTGCGATGAAACAGAGAGGACACGGTTTCCCCCGCTTCAAAAAGTTTGGGCAGTATCGTTCTTTCTTGTTTCCCCAGTTCAAGACCAGCCCCATCGACTTCGCTCAGGGCAAGCCTATTGAAGGGAGCCAAATCAAGCTACCCAAAATCGGGTCAATGCCGATTGTTCTGCATCGTGCGATTCCAGATGGGTTTGGGGTCAAGACCGTGCGGGTCACGCGCAAGCATTCTGGCTGGTATGTGACCCTTTGTCTTCAGGTTGATGTGGATGTTCCTGATGTTTTGCCTCATGGCGATGCGATGGGCATTGATGTGGGACTAAGTTATTTTCTGTCTACTAGTGAAGGGGAACAGATAGAACGTCCTCGGTTTTTTGGAAAACTCCACCGCAAGCTTGAATTGCTGCAACGGTGTTTGAAGCGAAAACAAAAGCGTTCTAAGACCCGCTCTAAACTGATTCAGAAAATCGGTAGAGTTCATGAACAGATTGCAGCACGTCGTTTGGACTGGCAGTTCAAGCTAGCCCATCATTTGTGTGACCAAGCTCAGATGATATTTGTGGAAGATTTAGATTTCCGCATCATGGCGAAGGGCATGTTGGGCAAACATACCCTGGATGCTGGCTTGGGGCAATTTGTAAATCAAGTCTTGCCTTGGGTCTGCATCAAGCGGGGAGTTTACGTTGGCAAGGTTGACCCGAACGGTACATCTCAAACCTGTCCTGACTGTGGAGCCAGGGTAAAGAAGGATTTGAGTGTGAGGATTCATGAGTGTCATGAGTGTGGGGCAGTCAAGCCTAGGGATGTTGCAGCAGGTCAGGTTATCAAAGCCCGTGGTCTATCGGGTGTTGAAATTGCGAGTGGAGCCGAGGTATCGGGGGCATTGGAAACAGTGTCTAGACAACTGGCGATGAAGCTCGAAAGTCTCAAGAGCGATCTTGGGAAGCCCGCGTTGTATGCGTAGCATCAACGTCGGGAGTAGTCACTGCAGTTCTAGGGCGGTTCCAAGCCCTAACCTTTTTCACTCACTTCTACAAATCTGATCAAGCCAACTTCAGTCATAGAAGCAAGATCTATCTATCGCCTTTTGAGCGACCTATCGGGGAACCTTGAGCGGTTGAACTTCAACCATTGCGCCTACCTTTAGCCCAATACTCGCCGCGACACCGCCCCGCAGCTCAATGACCTGATCGGTTAGCTCATTTGGGCCATAGACAGGACAGGGATCAGACTGACAGGGGGGAGTATTGGCGGCGATCGCAATCACTTTTCCCTGGCGCAGAAAAATCATGTCTAAAGACAATCGGCAGTTTTTCATCCAAAACTGCACAGCCTGGGGCGGATTAAACGGAAACACCATCCCTCGGTTAGAAGGCAAAAAAGTGCGGTACATTAGCCCGATCGACTGTTGGGGGCGGCTTTTGGCAACTTCTAAATCAAAAACCTGATTGGCAATCTTAGCCGTTGCCGTAACAGGGAGCACTTGTCCAGGCAGTGATGGTTTCACCGAAGCCGCCACAGTTGGCTCCGCCTGAGTTTTATAGACTGAATCACAAGACAGCAGCAGCAGGCTAGTGCAGCAGCCTAGGCTCATTACAGAGAATAAAAGCTGACGTGTTCTAAGCATCTCGTAAGGCATAGCCAACGCCACGCACGGTATAAATTAATTTCTTTTCGTTGTCCCCTTCAATTTTGAGGCGCAGGTATCGAATATACACCTCAATGACATTCGACTCACCCAAAAAGTCATAGCCCCAGACATTTTCTAAAATTTGGTCGCGGGTCAACACTTCTCTCGGATGCTCTAGTAAATACTTGAGTAAGTCATATTCCTTCATGGTTAAGCTAATCGGCTGACCGCCTCGACTGGCGAGCCGCGTATTGAGATCTAAAACCAGGTTGTCGAACTTCAGGGTTTCGCCCTGGCCTGCATTTGAAGGCTTAAGGTAAAGATGAACCTGCTTAACAAAGGTATCGCTGCGGTAGGGCTTCACAAAGTAGTCATCCGCGCCCGCCAGAAGACAGGCCACCCGATCTTCAACCGTATCGGTGTTCATAATAACGAGCAGCGGGAAAGTAGCACCCTCTAATCGCAACTGTTTGCAAATTTCAAATCCTGAGCCTTGGGCAAAATGCTCTTCAATGATCAGCAGATCAGGCTTAATCTCGTGTGTTTTTACAAACACTTCATCGGCACGATGCACAAGCTGAAGTTCATAGCCAGACTGCTCAAGGTCTGTCGTGATGGCAGTACATAACGCAGCCTCAGAAGCCGCAACTAAGATGATGGAACGCGGCATTATCAAAACACTCCAACGCACAAATACGGAACAATATGCAGTTGTAAAAGCATCGGTTGCTTTGCTGCGCTAAGGCGACGGTATCACAAGCTGCCATTCAGATGCTGCCGAGCGGGATAATCCGCGTGTTTTGCCCACAACATAGGGTCCCCAATAGTGGCGAGAGCCATCTAAGGCAAAGGCAACCAGTACGTCTCCCTTACTTAAGGTTAGGTTTCCTTCAGGCAATGAAAGCAGAAGCCCTGCACTGCTTCCCTCTTTGGGCGCAAAGTCCCAGTGTACAGGGGCGCGATAGGCATTGGCAGGCGAATTATTTGAGGCAGGCTGTTGAGATAGCAACACCACTCGAATGGGATATGGACTGGTGTTGCGGATTCGCAGGCCATTGGCGAGGGAGGGCTGAACAATCGCCACAGAGGGCGTTGTGGTCGGTGGCGCGGTAGGGCTTGGCTCAACCTCTATGACAGGCGGCATGGAATCTTTAGACGTTGAGGGTTCAATCCAGACGCTGAACTGGAGCTGGAGCAAAATAAATGCGACTGCGCCGCCGCCCAAGGCTGCCAAAATGAGAGCCAGAATGGGTGGTTTCGCTGCCATAGCTTTTGAGGTGGTTTCGCCGACCGGTAGTGTCATGCTTTTAATATATCTACCCAATAGAGTGAATGGCTTGAGGCAGATTGAGTGTTTTTCTGAATCTTCAAGTGCTGAAGATCAAATACTCAAGCATTATCGCTGCTGCTACTATAAAATTTAAGCGGGTTGTAGCCGCCATTGGAGGGCTAAAGTCATGACAACAGCGAAACCCAGAGACGTTCAGGTCATGCCGATTACTCCAGAAACAACCATTTTGCGATCACGCAGTTGGACCCGTCTGAAGTTTGAAATTGAGTACGGCCTTCAGCGGGGCACCACCGCCAATAGCTATCTGATTCGTGCAGATAAAGTCGCCCTCGTAGATCCCCCTGGCGAAACCTTTACCGAACTTTTTTTAGACGCACTCCTGGCGCGGTTTGACCCGACCACCATCGACTACATTATTATGAGTCGGGTTAACCCCAATCGTTGTGAAACGCTCAAAGCCCTCTTAGACATTGCGCCCCAAGCCATTATTATTGCGTCTAACCCAGGGGCAATTGTACTGAAAGAAACCCTGCCCAACCTCGTGCCAAAGGTCCAAATTGTGCGCGGGGACGAAACGCTAGATCTAGGTCAAGGCCATCTTCTCTCGCTGGCTCAAACTTCAACGCCGCGATGGCCGACCAGTATTTGCACCTACGATCCTGCCACCCAGATTTTGTTTAGCGATAAGTTTTTTGGTGCCCACATTTGCGGCGACCAGGTGTTTGATGAGGGGTTCCAGTCGATCCAAGAAGATCGGCAATACTACTTTGACTGTTTAATGGCTCCCAATGCCCGTCAGGTCGAAATCACCTTAGACAAATTGGCGGAGTATCCCGCAAAAATCTATGCCACAGGGCATGGCCCACTCGTGAAGTACGGGTTTGAAGACCTCACAAAACACTATCGAACCTGGAGTCAAGCTCAGAAAGCACAGGAATTGGCTGTGGCACTTTTGTACGCTTCGGCTTATGGAAATACGGCGACTTTGGCTCAGGCGATCGCCCGAGGCATCACTAAGTCCGGCGTACGGGTGGAGGCCATTAACTGTGAGGTGGCAACCCCTGATGAAGTCCAGGCCGCCGTTGAAAAAGCTGATGGGTTTATTATTGGATCTCCCACTTTAGGCGGACATGCGCCCACTCAGGTCATGACGGCGCTAGGCATTGTGATGGCAAGCGCCACCAAACTTAAGCTCGCAGGGGTCTTTGGCTCCTATGGTTGGAGTGGAGAGGCGATCGACTTACTTGAAAACAAGCTCAAAGATGCAGGGTTTCAGTTTGGGTTTGATCCCATTCGCGTCAAGTTTAAGCCCACGGCTGCCACGCTTCAATGCTGTGAAGAAGCAGGCACAGACTTTGCCCAAAGCCTCAAAAAAGCCAAAAAGACGCGCCAGTCTCGCCAAAAAGTAAGCCTAGAATCTCAGGTAGACCCGACGGTACAGGCCGTCGGTCGCTTAGTGGGTTCTTTATGTATTGTCACCGCACGGCAAAACGACGTAAGTAGCGCAATGCTGGCAGACTGGGTTGCCCAAGCCACCTTTAGCCCGCCAGGTCTCACCATTGCAGTGGCAAAAGATCGGGCGATCGAATCTTTGCTCTATCGTGGTAACGCTTTTGTCCTCAATATTTTGGGCGAAGGAAAGCATATTGGGCTGATGAAACATTTCCTCAAGCCCTTTAGTCCAGGGGAAGATCGCTTTGTAGGGGTTGAAACCCAGCCCGTCCAAAATGGATGCCCAGCGCTCAAAGATGCCGTTGCCTACCTAGAATGTACCGTTGAAAACCGGATGGATTGTGGCGATCACTGGCTCGTGTATGCCGTCGTAGCGTCAGGAACCGTGAACGATGGAGAGACCCTAACGGCAATTCACCACCGTAAATCAGGCAATCACTATTAAAGAGTCCTTTTTCGTCATTAAAAAATAGATAGCGTTATTTTTGAGGGGGATTGGTCAATACTAGAACAAACTATTTTGATGATTGAGTCTCGATATTTTTAGGCGTAAAAACCTGCCGTGTCGTCTTAGTAAGTGGCTTATCCCTATGACAAATCCTCAGCCCCCTTTCCCCTCTCATAAGGTTCCATTGCCGCCACCCCCCCACTTCCCGCTGGCGGCGAAAGAAGTCGATGCAACAATGGCAATGGATTCTCCTACTCATAATCAAACTGCCTTGAACGGCTCTTCTACACAAACCTATGCCAGCCCCGGCATAGACTTATCCCACGCTCATCCGGGTTCTAACTCGACCATTCCCTTCACTGTCGTTGGCTCTACTTTTGCCAAGCGCGCGCCAGACGCAGGCGAACCAACCCAGTCCACCATGAAGATTCCGAAACGGCCTGCGAATGGGATTACGCTGGAAAGCCTGGTCAACGAAGCTTACGATAACGACTTTTCGGATGTTCACTTGGGCGTTGGAGAAATACCTCGGTTTCGAGATCGCGGTCGAATGGCGCTCACCAGCTACCCCGTCACAGATCCCGATACTTTTGAATGCTGGCTAGAGGAGATACTATCCCCAGAACAAGTTCAGCACTTTCATAACGACCTAGAATTTGATGGCGCGCATCAGTACGAAGGTCTAGTGCGGATCCGGATTAATGTTTTTGTCAGCCTCAATGGGCCTGGAATGGTGCTGCGGCTGATTCCGCTGCGCATCAAAACCTTAGAAGAACTGAGCCTGCCCATGATATTTCGGGATTTATGCCAGTACCATAAAGGTCTTATTTTGGTCACTGGCCCCACGGGGTCGGGTAAATCTACCACCCTCGCGGCAATGATAGACTACATCAACTCAGAAATGCCTAAGCACATTATCTCCATTGAAGACCCTGTTGAGTTTGTGCATAAAAGCCGCAAAAGCATGATTCGGCAACGAGAAGTAGGGATTCATACCCATAAGTTTGATAATGCACTGAAGGCATCCCTACGGGAAGACCCAGACATTATATTGATTGGGGAAATGCGAGATCGCGAGACGGTCAATACCGCTCTCAAAGCGGCACAAACGGGTCACTTAGTGTTTGGAACCCTGCACACCAACAGCGCCGTCAAGACCATTGAGCGGATTTTGAATCTGTATAATCCAGACGAACAAGCGCCCATGCGAATGCAGGTTGCAGAATCTTTAGTCGCTGTGATTGCCCAGTCGTTGCTGCGTACCACCGACGGGAAACGAGCCGCCATCCACGAGATTATGGTTAACACAGACGCGGTAAAAGACTACATTCTGCGAGGGGATATTGAGGCGATCGAGCAGCTTATTCCACAGTGCTCCTACGACGGCATGATGACCATGAATCAGTGTATTTATGAACTTTACGAAGAAGGCCGCATTGACGAAGAAACCGCGCTAGAAGCTTCACCTAAGCCTAACGAAATGGCGCAGACGCTGCGCGGACGGGTTTAAGGCACTGCCGTTTAGGGTTTTGCTCAAATAACGGCAGAACAAAAAAAAGCCACCTCAATTGAGGTGGCCTAAAACTTTTTGGGAACGCGCAGAGAAATTTAGCTGTGAACAACTAACTTAACGTTAGCGTTTTGAAGGCCAGGGCGTTGAGCTTCAAGCAATGTCTTGTTAATGGCGTACTTTTGGTTAATCGAGTTGATCAACTCGGTTTGGTTGTGCTTTTTGGCAACGCCCCAGAGGTCAGCAATGAGGTCAAAGGTACCATCGGTATTCTTCGACCAGCCGAGGTCATACTCGCCTTCGAGTACAGCAACGATGTCTGCGCGAACTCTTTGACCGTGATAGCCGCGCACATCGGCCTCGGTCTTTAACTGAACGCCCAAATCCTTGAGAGAAGTCTTCAGGATTTCAGCATCGGTGATTTTGGTTCGGAGGGTGCTGAAGTGTGACATGGTGATAATTCTCCACTTGATGATGAGTTATACAACATTTGACTGAAGATGCCGCTCAATCTGATGAATTGAATTGATGCGGTAGGGAAACTAGCATGATGCCAGTTTTTCCTCCTGAGGGGGATCAGAAGAAAACTTGTTAAAACTCCAGGCGCTGATATTCAGCGACGGAAGCTGCTGCTGGACGCGCACGCTGTCTAGCCCAATCTCGTAGCGCTGTGACCTGTTCGGCCATGGTGCGCGACAGCGGCATGGTCGCTCGACTGGCAGCAATAATGTCGAGCTGCGTAAACTCTCGATCTTGAGCAAATGCCTCATACATGGCGGCAATAATGGCCTGCTCAATTTCAGATCCTGAAAATCCATCACAGACTGTAGCTAACTGCTCAATATCAAATCGTTCAATATCGCAGCGACGCTTTGAGAGATGGACTTCAAAAATTTCCTGACGCTCTTCTTTGGTGGGAAGATCTACAAAGAAGATTTCGTCAAATCGGCCTTTCCGTAAAAACTCTCCTGGCAGACGTTCGACGCGATTTGCGGTTGCCATCACAAATACAGAAGAGGTTTTTTCCTGCATCCAGGTCAAGAACGAGCCGAAAATCCGGCTAGAGGTACCGCCGTCAGAATCAGCCGACCCAGAGCTACCCGCAAACGCCTTATCCATTTCATCAATAAATAAGATTGCAGGTGCAATCGATTCAGCCGTCTTGAGCGCCTCTCGAAGGTTCGCTTCTGAACGTCCGACCGTTGAGCCATCGTAGACCCGACCCATATCCAGGCGAAGTAGGGGCAAACCCCACAGCCGAGAAGTGGTTTTGGCGATGAGAGACTTGCCACAGCCAGGGACACCTAAAATCAGCATCCCCTTAGGTTTTGGCAGTCCATACTCTCGGGCACGATCTGAGAACGCAAAGTTACGTTGCTTAAGCCACCGCTTAAGCTCGTCTAGCCCACCCACAGAGTCTATGGTTTCGTCTTCTTCAATGAACTCTAAAATGCCATTGCGACGAATGAGCTGCTTTTTCTCTGACAAAATAATGTCGAGCTCTGACTCTGACAGTCGGCCTGACGTAACTTTGGCTTTCTGGTACACCTTCTCCGCTTCATCACGGGTTAGCCCCAAAGAGGCTCTGAGCAGCTTTTCTCTAATCTCAGGACTCAGCTTAGGAGAGCCAGCTGGAAGATGACTTGACAAAACCTCATCCAACTCGGGAATGGTCGGAAGGGGAAAATCAAGGACAACGATTTCCTTCTCTAACTCAATTGGAATTTGCTGAACCGGAGACACCAGAATAATGCTCTTGTCTGTGCCCTTAAAGGCCAGCACCGCATCTCTGAGCAACCGCACTACTTCAGGCGAGAAGAAGGGATGAAGATCTTTGAAGATAAAAAGAGAGGGATCTTTTTCTCGAATGGCGGATTGAATCGCCATCTGAGGGGCAAGGGTATTGTGATGGGCGGTTTGACGGGGCTGATCAAGGCCAATCAGTCCGTGGGTTGTTGTCCAAGTGAAAACCTTAAGCTGAGGGCGCTCGCCTTGGGCAATGTTGGCGATGGCCTGTTCTGCACGCGCCTCTTCAGGCGTGACCAGATAAATTAAAGGGTACTGAGCTTTGATTAAAATTTTAAGCTCTTCTCTCATGGCCTTCACCTCACATTAGAGTTGGCGAATCGCTTTCAGCAGCTAGGATTTCCCCTAGGGGGTGGCGCAACTAGACGCTGGCCGTAACAAGTGGCTCGGGAGCCATAATCTGAAGACCTTCATCACTAAGTAGTGAAGGTTGATGCTTAAGAGAAACCAATTCACTAGCGCGAAGAACGACGGATGAGGCACATTCTGGGCAGCTAAACACTTGGTGCGTAGCGCCTAGAACAGATGCTTCAAATTCTTCGACAACCTCCGGGTGATGAATGTAAAAGGCAAGCGCACGTTCTGCGATCGCAGACATTGGCTCAGCTTCTACTGCGGCCTTGATTTTAAGCTCACGATGCAGCTCAGGCGGCAAATATAACGTGACTTTTTGTTTGTCTTGCATACGGTTTACACGTTTTCCCGGGTGTGTCTTTACACTTTACTCACTGCCCTAGGCGCTGTCAAGACAGCATGCCGCTTTGACGCTAAAAAAGATACATTGCTTAATATTTGTGCTTAACGGAGGATAGTTATTGCGTCAGGAACTGCGTTGTGACTGTCCGAAAAGCTGCTTCAATGGTAGTTGAGCTAGGTTCAGTACGCTCAAAACGTTAATGGCGATAAGGAATACCCTATGGATGTGATACCGGCGATCGACTTATTGGGCGGTCGATGTGTGCGTCTGTACCAAGGCGACTATGAGCAGTCTGAGGTGTTTGCAGAAGACCCCGTTACGGTTGCGATCGCCTGGGCAGCGCAAGGCGCGCGGTGGCTACACCTGGTCGATCTAGACGGTGCGAAAACGGGTGAGCCTGTCAATCTATCTGTGATTGCCAAAATTGTAGAAACCCTCAACATTCCGGTGCAGGTGGGGGGTGGGCTGCGAACCCAGGCGCGAGTCGCCAGCTTTTTGGAAATGGGAGTTCAGCGCGTTATTTTAGGAACCGTTGCGGTTGAAAATCCTGATTTAGTGGCGCAGCTTTGCCAGACTTACCCAGATCAAATTGTGGTGGGCATTGATGCTCGAGAGGGCATGGTCGCCACTCGGGGATGGCTAGAAACGTCTGAAGTTTCGGCGATCGCCCTGGGTCAGCGCATAGCATCAGAGGGTGCCGCTGCCATCATCTACACCGATATTCAGCGTGACGGAACGCTACAGGGGCCAAATCTACCTTTACTGCGAGAAATGGCTGAGGCAGTTTCTGTGCCCGTCATTGCCTCTGGGGGCGTGAGCAATCTGACCGATATTTTGAGCCTGCTAGCTCTTGAGCCAATCGGCGTGAGTGGGGTAATTGTCGGAAAAGCGCTCTATACCGGAAACCTATCTTTAATAGAGGCGCTGAGAGCTATAGGGCCAGGACGTTGGCAGGATGTTCCGACCGATTTAGGTCAATCTTCTTGGGCTTAGCGGTGGCTCAGGCCATTTAAACGCTGAAGATTTGACGCACCTATTCAACTTTCGGGGTAAAAATCTGGGCAGTGAATGGCCTGTTCTGTCAGAGCGGCCTGAGGGTGAACGGCACACTTTAGAACAGGGTTGTTTGTGCAAAACTGACAGCGCGCACAGGGAATTTGATGGAGACGCTGACTGATCTGAACCGTCTCTTTCAGGAACGTCCACAGACTTAAGCCAAGGCAGATCACAAAGCCCCAGGCCAACACAATGCTCAAGATCTGCCATCCAATGCCCGTTAAAATCATGGGCTGCTCCTGCTGCTGCTGCTTTGTGACCGTTTGCGATCGCAGTTACCTCAAAGCTCTAAGACACTAGAGCACTTCATGGGTATAGGCGTGCTGCTTGACGTTATCTTCGGTGCGCACAACCCGCTCAACATTGAGCATTCGTTTACGTTCAGTAGAGTAGTTAAAATCTGTTTTGGATTGACCGAGCGGAAGGAGAGACTGGATAGAAGCACAAGAACGGTAGCTGCGGGTTGCTGCCATCAGCCGTTCTTCAAAGGCATCACAAAGCTGTGCATCGGCTGGAAATGACTCGGGGACTTGCCCTTGCCCGTCAACAAATGCAGCCTCAAACGTGGTGGCGATTACCCTCTCATAGGAGGTCTCGATTCCCTTGCAGAGTCCTTCCAACGCCGCAGAGGGGATGGGTTCTACTACTTTGATGGGCTGGAGCTTGCCGTCTTCTTTAATAAAGCAAGTGGCGATTCCCAGTACAACGTAGGCATCTGAGGGCACATCGGTCACATTGGGAGGCATTAAGTTGAGTGACATAAGAAGTTCCAAGTGGAAAGAGCCAAAAAATGGGTAAAGCTTTTAAACTCTACCCATCCATCATACTAGAGGCGTTTACCCGATCCTTCCTTGAAGTTTATTGAACCCTTTGGAGGCTTTGAGGGACTTGGAACACCTTGAGCTGATCGGCTCTCATAAGACTGCCCTGCTCTTGAGCAATCCGCTGAGCCGTTTCTGGTGATTGGCTACGCTTGAAGGTTTCTTGAAGTTCTTGAAGATTCTGAGCAACCTGAGATTCTTCTCGATTAATTTCTTTGAGCTTCTCGCGTTGGGTTAATTGATAGGGCACCAACTGAGCCAAAGTTACTAAAGCGGTGCTAATTAGCACTGCGTTCATGCCTAAAACTAAGCCTGATTCCCAAACTCGAGCTTTATGGTCATTGGCGGAAGCAGCCTTAGATCGCTCTTTGTCAACACCATTCTGGGTTTTAGACAGTTGCCGACGCTGGGAAAGCTGAGCCAACTGCTGCTTAGATTTTTTAGATTTGCGATCACGCGGGGATGGGACGGAATTGGGTAGTGCGCTCATAGTTAAAAAGGGCGGGATGATTTTGGACTAATTCTAGATTAGAAATCCGATTTCTGCGCTAAATCTTTTCTGCAATTTGTAGATAACCTTTGTGAACCAAAATTTTAGCGTCTTCAAGGGTTGAGTTCGGCCTCCGATCAAGACTCAATCAGCCCATCAACACAAAAAAACTTGCACATTCCATGAAGGAACGTGCAAGTTTTTAGACAAGACCTTTACTTATACAGTTCGGTCGATAGGCGAAAGGCAAGAAAACCAGGGATAAGGGCGATCGCCAAGGCGACGAAAACCTGAGTATCTGACAACATAAGGACAAACTCCTTGAAATTGCATTGAGACATTGCATTAATCATTCACAATGTCCGTCAAAGTGACCCCTAACGGAATCCTTTGTTACATCATGCAACACTCTTGGGGTACGGGGCTTCATGATCGGTACAGCTAGGGAGCCTAAAGACATTGAAATTTCAGGGGCTACGGTGCCAAAACCTTCGTTTGACGTTAGGGTTGATACAGGAGATGTGATGTCAGATAATTTCTGCTATCTATGCCCCTCCTGTTTTTTTGACTGCCCTCAGGACCTGAATGCTAGACCAAATCTCCGCGATCCTTTCCCGTTTTGACGTTAACACCGCTTTTTTGATTGTAATTTTGGCGGGGCTAGAGGCGGTCTTGTCGGCAGATAATGCGATCGCCCTGGCAGCATTAGTTCAAGGGATCGAAGATGAAAAGCTTCAGCGTCAGGCGTTAAACCTGGGAATGGTGGCGGCTTTTGTCATGCGGATGGGGCTGATTTTTACGGCAACCTGGGTGGTGAACTATTGGCAGTTTGAACTGTTGGGGGCTGGGTACCTCCTGTGGTTATCTGCACAGTATTTTCTGTCAGATCAAGAGGAAGGGCAGCATCATGGTCCTCGTTTTACTAACCTTTGGCAGGCGATCCCGTTGATTGCGGTAACGGATCTTGCCTTTTCCCTCGATAGCGTGACCACGGCGATCGCCTTAGTCAACGACCGCTGGCTGGTGATTTTAGGCGGAGTGATTGGCATCATCATGCTGCGGCTGATGGCAGAGCTATTTATTCGTTGGCTTAAAGAATTTGTCCATCTACAAGATGCGGGCTACGTGACGGTCGCGCTGGTGGGTGCCAGACTGCTGCTTAAAGTTATTAATGACCAGATTGTGCCGCCGGAATGGCTCATGATTACGGTCATTGCAGGTCTGTTTGCTTGGGGCTTCTCCAAACGAGTAGATGCTTCTGAAGCACCAACGGAGCCATCCGTCGTCCTGCCTGACATAGCTCAGGAAGTCGTTAAAACTCCTCAGGACTTAGAAGTCACAAAGTAGACCTCTGGAAATTTCACGCCAATGGTCTCTTGGCTTTAAAGCAACAAAGCCCCGTTATGACGGGGCTTTGTTGCTTTAAATATTAGGAGTAACGCTTACTCGTAAATCCAGGTGGAAAGAGTCGGAGTCCAGTCTGAGAGTTCTTCGGCCTTAAACCACAGACCAATCTCACGCACCGCCGTTTCGGGTGCATCAGAGCCGTGAATGATGTTGCGACCAATATCCACACCGAAATCGCCTCGGATGGTTCCAGGCTCAGAATTGAGAGGATTGGTTACACCAATAATTTTACGAGCGGAGGCGACCACGCCTTTGCCTTCCCAAACCATTGCAACGACTGGCCCAGAGGTAATAAAATCTACCAAACCACCAAAGAATGGCTTTTCTTTATGCTCACCGTAGTGCTGCTCGGCAAGATCTCGGCTCACGGTCATGAGCTTTAGCCCTACTAAAGTAAACCCCTTTGCTTCAAAGCGACCTAG
>JANNDV010000233.1:0-25671 GCA_031387975.1 Acaryochloridaceae cyanobacterium OTE_75_metabat_521
CGGGATCTATGTCCCAACCGATGATTCGAGTTTTAACCTTTTAACCAGAGAGATGACCCTAGCTTCTCCACGATGTCTGGCATCTAAGGGATGACGGTCTATCTCTCTGGTCTTAAGATACAAGGGGTTAGGGGATGAGGGAGTGCAAGGCGTATCGATTCTAAACAATTCTGGATCTTATTAAATCCACGACCCTAAGTTTATTCACTCATCATTAAAATGCGTTTCTACATCCATGCGGTCATGCAGAACACGCACAATCTCCAGACCATCTGAGACCTGACGGTAAAAAATGAGGTGTCGCCCAACCTGATATTTGCAATATCCCGGACGAATATCATCACACATCCGCCCTCGGTGCGGCTCCTTCGCTAGTAGATGAAAAGACGCATCCAGCTTGGCAAGATAGCGATTTCTCTGTTCACGCCCCCAAGTCGCCTGCGTATATCGACCAATGGCTAGCAAATCCTGGTTAGCGCGTTCGGTAAGGCGAAAAGTCGGCATTAGACAGCGTGTTCCCGATCTAACTCTTCCAGCAACCCCTGCAAAGAATATTCAGCAACTCCGCTGTTCTCACCCTCTTGTAATGCTTGTCGTAAAGCAGCTAACTTCATCTCATGTTCTTCTAGCAAACGGAGTCCAGCGCGGATGGCTTCACTTGCAGACGCAAAACGCCCATTATCAACCTGACTAGCAATAAACGTCTCGAAATGCTCCCCCAGTGTCACGCTTGTATTTTTTTGCATATCGCCTCCTCCGTAAAGAACGTACCAGTCAATATTATATATTGGTATTCATCGAATTTGCTTTTGTTGCTTCACTGTCAGAGCCTCTCAATCCATGTCTTTTCCGCGATCGCCGTTTAATTAAGTCCCAGAGCGTTCAAATCCAAAACTAGGCTCTCGGGGAGTGAAGGCGATCGCCCCAGCCTTTGCTTAAGGTCTGCGATCGCCTTGGTCTAGGGTCTGTCTCAAAAGCTGAACGACCGTTTGGGCTTGTGCAAACGGCTGTATCTGGAGTGATCCTTCTGCGATCCTATGTTTTCGCTGTGCAGGGCGATCGCATTTCAGCGGGGTGGTTTTTGTAGGGGGCGATCGCTTCTTTTTTCAGAGCCAAATCAGAACGAACAAGACCACGATTAGCGTAGGCAGAATCAAGATTCGGATTCAGATGGATTGCTTGGTCATAGTGGGATACTCCCATTAAGCTGCTCAGAAATTCACCAAACATACTTTCCAGTTTTATCAATATATCTAGATTCAAGACCCTCATCATATCTGTGAAGATGTTTTTTCCTGTCTGGTACAACAACACTGGCTAAGCCATTTGAGAATGATTCTACATGCTCAAAGTATCGGGGTTTAATAACAAATTTTCCAGTCTTATCTAAATAACCCCATTGATAGCCAGAGCTAACTGCTGCTAACCCCTCAGAAAATTTATAGGCGCTATCAAATTGCGGTTGAATTACAATTTTTCCAGATTTGTCAATATAACCATACTTAGATTCATTCTTTTTGTTAAGAATCTGAACTGCTGCCAAGCCTTCAGAAAAGCCGTTAGCTCCATTAAATTGAGGCTGAATGATAATTTTTTGTGTTTTATCAATGTAGCCATATTTACCATTAATTTCAACGGGTGCTAAGCCTTCTGAAAAGGGAGAGGCCTTGTTGAAAACAGGATTAATATCTGTAGGAAGATCGCTAGGTAATACATTAATTATAATTTTCCCCGTTTTATCAATAAAACCATATTCATTCTCCCCCGTAGCCAATGCTAAGCCATCCGAGAAGCTATAGGTATCTTGAAAACGAGGTTTAATTACAATTTTGCCCGTTTGGTCAATAAAACCCTTTTTAGAGCCAATACGAACAATCGCTAAGCCTTCAGAAAAAATTTCAGCTTCATCAAACTGAGGTTTAATAACGATCTGTCCTTTTCTATTGATATATCCATACTTCGCTTTCGAGCTAATTCTTGCTAGACCTTCAGAAAAATGGGAGGCTCCATCAAATTGTGGCTGAATGATAATCTTTCCAGATTTGTTGATGTAACCCATTTTGTCTTTGATTGCGACGGGAAATAAGCCATCCTGCTCTTGCCCTGCTAGTGCAACATAATTAATTAAATTATTAGGAACTATATTTAGACTCGATAGGTCTACAACTCCAAAATTTACGGTAGAGATAGTCGTCGTTACGATACTAAGCCAGAGAATCTTTTTTGATGTAGACATGAATTATTTTAAGTAGGTGATCAACATATAGCAGGTCTTTGGATATTTGCGAAAGCTGGAAGCTTCTTTCTATTTTGATAAGGGCAATCTGGCTATGTGAATGGATAGTGAGATAGCGGTGCAAATCGCGTCAATCTCTTACTCTCCTTGAGGAAATTCGTCCCAGAGGCTTGTGGTTTGGCGGAGGCTGCTGAAGCTGCCGTTGCCCAAAATGAGATGATCTAAAAGCGGAATATTGAGCAGTTGTGCGCCAGAGAGCAGTTGACGCGTAAGCGCAATATCTTCAGGGCTAGGGTCTGTCTGACCGGAGGGATGGTTATGGGCCACAATGACCCGCGTTGCCCCCTGACGAATGACTTCTCTAAAAATGTCGCGGGGGTGGGCAATGGTTTCGGTGGCGGTACCGATGCTAATAATTTGAGTGCCCAGTAGCCGATGTTTGATATCTAGCAGCAGCACGGCAAAGCGCTCTTGGGTTTGCCACATGAGCTGGTTGGCAAGGAGGGCAGCCGCAGCTTCTGGGTTTTCAATAAGGGTGGGGGCATCGGGAAGAGCGCTAAAGGCACGTTTACCCAACTCGATCGCCGCAACAATGGCAGTCGCTTTTGCAGGGCCAATGCCAGGAATTGCCATCAGCTCCGAAACGTGGATATCTCGTAAGACCGTGAGAGGGTTCCGCTGATGTTGACCGAGCTGCTGCAATAAGTATTGACCTAGGCCCACGGCGGAAAGCTTCCCAGGGCCTTGTCCGGTGCCGAGCAAAATGGCAATTAGTTCAGCCTCGGTGAGGGTGTGTGATCCTTGGTTCATGAGGCGTTCACGGGGGCGATCGCCCAGGGGTAAGTCGGCAACGCGCAGAGTATAGGACATGAATGTATGGTCGAGGGTTCTACATTCAGATTTCCCAGAAATAGACCAAGCGCGATCTATGGCACGAAAACGAAAGCGATGAAGCGCCGCAAATAAGTGGTGGCGTTGAGCGCGTCGGACGTTAGAGGTTAAGCTATTGCAAATTCTGTGAGGGGACGTTTGCTGGGATGCTGAAAGCCTAAGACAATGTCTTCAGGAGGGACTCCAGCCTCTAGTAACTCGTTGGCAATGCCTTGTTTAGTCCAATCTTCTTCGATCCAAATTTTGTCTTGCTCAATTTTGAGATAGACCGTCACGCCAAAATTACGCTGTTTGCGATCCCAACCGACATGGAACCACAGATACTGATCACGTTCTTGATCAAAAGAAATACATTCCTGTATGCCGATTTGATTGGCACCTGCTGCCCAATCTCGATAGTCGGACAGAATTTTTTGGATAATTTGGCGATATTGGGTTAACTTAGCCATTGCACAATCTCCTGTTCATCAATGTTGACAACAAAAAGTTTGATTTGACTGGATCGAACTAGAAATTCGATGCCCTCACGTTTGAAGAAATTATTGTAGGTAATATCATCAATGGCTAGATAGAGGTCATACTCAGGCGCAGTCTCTTCAAGTAGCATTTGGTAGACCCGATATTGCCCCATGGCAAGATGGAAGTCTGTCATTAAAGAGCGTCCGACAAAGCTTTTGATCTCAACTACGATTTTCTGCCCTTCTCGCTCAATGGCGATCGGTCTTTCGGCGGCAAGATCGGCGAATAAGTCAACGTCTTTGTACTTAATGTGATAAGGATCAGCAAGAATTTTCCAGTTGTCTTTAATCAGGGCAGACTTGATTGCATCATGGTAAAGATCTCTAGCAGGCATACAGTTAGACCTCCACTTCTATAGTAACTGAGGTATCGCAGCCGAAGATATCGACGACTTTGGAGGCCCAAGCGCGATCTATTGACTGATAAGGGACTTTTTGGGGGAGATGGACTTGAGCTTTGGCGGGGGCATTAAATTTCCAGTACGACAGTCTGCGAGCCAAGCTTTAATGGCAACCGCAACGCTACCGTCACTGCTATTGCGCGGCGGCAGGGGGGGCTGTGATGCCATGGCTGGGTAGACCCCAATTGTGGAGTACATCATGGCAAGTTGCCAGTCTTGCTGCTGCCCTGCAAAGAACACCCAGTGATATTCCTGAAGATTAGAAATGCGCCCACCCTCGTAGCGACGCATCAAAGTAGTAAAAAAAACCTGCTTAACTTCACTTGATTGGGTCTGTGGCGGTAAATCTGAACTGCCCAACAGTGGCAAGGGTGCAAATTCGGGTTTTGCTGCCAGCATAATGTAGCTTTTAGTAATGCCCGCACGGATGCGCACGCGGTTGATGTAGCTCGGTAAATCTGGGAGCATCCGATCCATGAGCGCAGTGAGTGTAATCGGACACTGTTGAGTGGGGGCTACTGCTGCGAGCGGGGATGACTGCCTAAAGACTGGCTTTACTGCCGCAGTAGAACCATAGCCGTTGCAGAGAAAAAGGCTCAGCAGCGCGACTCTGGCAAACTCTGGGTGCGTAGCTATCGCCCCTCTTCCCTGAACCCAATACCTAAACAAGTGGGGCAATTTCCTGACAAATGGCATCAAACGCAGCGGCTGGGTCAGAGGCTGCGGTGATAGGACGACCAATCACGAGATGATTGGCACCAGCGGCGATCGCCTCCGTAGGCGTTAGCGCGCGCTTTTGGTCGCCCAGCGCCGCACCCTTAGGGCGCACCCCAGGGCACACCAGCAAAAAGTCATCTCCACAAATTTGGCGCAGTTGACTGGCTTCTTGGGGGGAGCAAACTGCACCACCCAACCCAGATTCTTTTGCCAGTAGCGCCATCTGGAGGGCATACTCCGGCAGTTCTAGAGGAATTTTGAGATCAAAGGCTAATTCCCTAGCAGAGAGGCTGGTGAGTACCGTAATCGCAATAACCCTGGGTGGCGCAACCCCTGCCTGGGCTGCTCCTTCCATCGCGGCAGCTTGAGCGGCTTTAAGCCCCACTCGTCCGTTAGTGGCATGAACCGTCAGTAAATCTACGCCATACCGACCTGCGGCGCGACAGGCTCCGGCAACGGTATTGGGGATGTCGTGAAGCTTTAGATCTAAAAAGATTTTCTTCTGATGCTGTTTCAAATAGTCCAGAATACCAGGGCCGCTGCTGACAAATAGCTCTAGCCCCACCTTCCAAAACTGCACCTCACTGAGGGAGTCGATGAGGGCGATCGCCGCATCCTTCGTCGGCACATCCAGGGGCACAATAATGCAGTCGGCAATGGCAGTAGGACTAGCGGTAGCTGAAGAATTCACAAAACATCCCCAAAATATTTGCTCTTATTATGGCAGGTCAGTGGGTTATGGCATGTTAACGGGATCGATGAATGGCGGCAAAAAGTCTCGACTTAAAATCTGATCTGTCCCATAGAGACAATCTGAAGGAAAGGTTGCCGAGGGCAATCCCGTTTCATCACTGGCATCTTCAACTGCGTCTTGATAGCACTGCTCAATCTGCACCTCAAAGTAGGGCTGAAGCGATGGATACTTTCGCAGCAGTCGGCTGATTTGCTTACGAGACTCTCGAATGCTGCTTTCCCAACTGGGCGATCTCCGATGCGCTTGGTATTGCCACTTCAGCAAATGCATTAGCAGTCGGGTGAGCTGACTATCGATCGCATCCCGATGCCGGTTTCCCAAATCTTCTACTTCCTCAATCAAGTGCGCAAGATCCACCTCATCAAAGCGTTCTTCACGCAAGAGCTGAGCCGTTTGGCTCACCCAATCGATAAAATCTAAGTCGTAAAGCCTTGGTTTTGCTAGCGTCATGCTTACCTCTGACTTAATGGTAAGTAAATCCTATTCATCAAAAGCGAGCATGGAGGGATTCGAACCCCCGACCCTTTGGACCGGAACCAAATGCGCTATCCACTGCGCCACATGCCCTTGGCTGCATTTACTAAAAAATGCAGGCTGGTATCAGCTTATCGTTTCGCACGACTAACCGCAAACAGCCTCGAAATGACGCTTTAAATGGCACCCATTTTTTGAAGCCTTTCGATGGTTCGCTGATACTCAGCCTGATTGCCTGCTGCTTTATTCAAAGCAGCGGCCTTGCGTAAATCTGAGATCGCCTCTTTTTGGTTCCCTAGGTCAGACTGGGCAACCCCACGACGGTAGTAGGCTCTGGCAAACTTTGGATCAATGCGAATAGCCTCGTCGTAATCTTTGATCGCAGCCAGCCTATCCTGTCGTTTCTCATAAGTTCTGCCCCGCAGAAGATACACCACACTATTATTGGGCTTGAGGCGAATCGCTTGGTCATACTCTGCGATCGCCTTTGCGTAATCTCCCAAGTTATAATAAACATCGCCACGCCCCCAGTAGGCTCCGGCATAATTCGGGTCTAGCTTCAGGGCTTGGTTATAGTCTGCGAGCGCCCGTTTGTTATCCCCCATGGAGAAATAAACCGTGCCGCGAATGCTGTAGATTGAGGCTTCCTTTGGCGCGAGTCGGATGGCTTGGTCATAGTCCGTAATGGCTCGCTGTTTATCTCCTACGGCAAAATAAGCCGTGCCGCGAATGTCATAAGAACGGGCATGAGTTGGGTCTAGCTGAATGGCCTGGGTACAGTCGGCGATCGCCTGTTGGTAATTGCCCAACCCAGCATGCACACTGGCACGATTGGCATAGGTTTTTGGAAACGTGGGGTCTAGCCGAATCGCTCGGTCATAGTCTGTAATCGCGCCTTTTCTATCCCCTGAGTTGGCTCGTTCAATAGCGCGATTGTTGTAGGCATAGGCATAGTCTGGGCTAACTTGAATGGCCTGATCATAGTCTTTGAGGGCACTGGATGAATCCCCCAGCCGAGCGTGAAGAACGCCCCGATTATTGTAGGCTCTGACATCATTTGGGTTTAGGCGAATGGCTTGGTCATAGTCTGCGATCGCACCCTGGCTATCTCCCAAAGCAGAGCGTATCTGTCCACGGCCCAAATAAAGCGGGGAAAAAGTGGGGAGAATTTGAATTGCTTTGTTATAGTCGGCGATCGCACCCTTAAAGTCTCCAGCTTTAGATTTACCTAACGCCTGCAACATGTAATCGCCTGGATTGGGTGCATTAGTGATTAATGCACTAGGCACCTTAAAGGCTAGGGTACTGTTTACTTGAGGAGCAAGGCGTAAGAAAGTGTTAATGGGAACCGCATAGTTAAATTCTGTTTTAAGGACGTAAATGTCCTCCCGTAGCTTAATATTTTGCGGCACGGCAATACTCTCAGCGCGTCCGTGAATGCCAATCAGCTCCATATTTTCGTTAAGGACTGGCCCTCCACTCATGCCAGGGAGCGTGGGGTTACTGTAGGCAATCGAGTAGCCATCCTTAAAAGGACGATTTGAGTTTGCGGCAATTTCACCCGAGGTAAAATAAAAGCTGGGTTCGGATCTCACCACCGTTGTCCCTGGAAAACCTGCCACAAAGCTAGAGGTTCCCAAGGGGCTTTGGCTGGAGTCACCCATTTTGGCAACGTTATACACATCCGCACTGGTAAAGCGGATTATCGCTAAATCTACACCAGGAAAACTTTGAACTGAATCTTTATTCACTAAATGCGGCTTTTCATCTAAGGTCATAACCTTAAAAGCCAGCGCAGACTGAACAACATGCTGCGCCGTCAGCACCGTGTAGCTCTGACCTTCACGCTTAATAATGACCCCAGATCCAGAATTTTGAGGATTTCGAGCATCCTGAATTAAAACGGTAATACTCTGAGCAACTTTACTAATCTCTCCTTTAGAACTTGCGTAAGCCTGCTGCGCCTGCATTAAAGCAGTTCCTGTGATTAATATCGTGATCGACCAGCCTCGGAAGTTATTCATTAATTGCCCAGATCTCTCACTTAGCCTGTTTAAATCAAAATGCTGCGCTAGCGGAGCTATGCCGCTACAAACGGTCAAACGACCTCTTCAGCAATGATAAATTCTGGGTTTTCGACGTATTGCAGAAACTCACCCATGATTCTTTGCACCACAGCACCCCCTAAATCTTCAGCCATAAAGCCAGCAAGATCTAAAATTTCAAAGATTTCAATGTAGTCAATACTGGGCTTCTCGTCACTCATGAGCTGCTTGACGGCACGGCAGTTGATAAACGACTGCACGCGCTTCAGTCCACGCATCGTCGGATAATCTGTAGATCGTGTCCAATTCTCGTACTGCTCAGCGGTGGTGCCAGGTTTAAGGGTGTAGAGAATAATGATTTTTGACATGATTGATGCTTTAAATTAAAAGGTTTTCGATTGAAACTTTACAGAAACGCCATTGGATCGGTGGGTTCGCCTTGGCGACGCACCTCAAAATGAAGATGAGGCCCCGTCGAAAGACCCGTGGAACCCACAGCGGCGATCGGCTGCCCTTTTTGAACCACTTGCCCCGCCGTGACGTACATCTCACTGGTATGTCCGTATAGGGTTGTGATGCCGTTGCCGTGGTCAATAATGACCGCGTTGCCGTAGCCCCCTGTCCATTCCGCCGCAATGACCACGCCGTTGTCTGCGGCTCTAATCATGCTGCCGTACTCTGCGCCAAAGTCTACTCCGTTATGGAGGCGGCTGGTGCCGAGAATGGGGTGTACCCGCCAGCCAAAGGGACTGGTGATGGGGCCATCGGAGGGCAGTAAAAACTGGCCTGAGCCTGGTACAAAGATTGCGCCAGGAAACGCAATTCTCGCAGCCAGTTTTTGCTGAATATTTTGCGAAATGCGGCTGGATTCTTCGGCTAGCTGCTGTTCGGCGGCGGTTAGGGCTTGGCGATCGCTCTTGAGTCGATTGGCGAGAATGCTCTCGGATTGCGCCTGATCTTGGGCGGATACCTTTTGAGTCGTGAGCTGCTGAGTGATGAGCGCAATCTGATTTTTTTGAGCTTCTGTTTCTAGCTTTTTAGCCTCAATGACCTGTTTGGCCTGCTTAAGCGCGACCAATGCCTTTTGGTCTTCGCCATAAACCCGCTTGAGCTGATACTGGCGATCCATTAATTCTTCTAAAGATCGGCTTTGGATCAGGGCAACCCATCCCTGAGTATTATTCTGGCGCTGCAAAAACCGGAGCCGTGCAGCGGTGCTGGTCTGCTGCTTTTCATATTTCGCCTGAAATACCGAGAGTTCCTTTTCGATTTGCTTTAGTTTTTTATTCGCGGTCTTTAGCTTGCTCTGCTGCGCTTCAATTTGGGATGCAGTGGCCTCAATTTGCTGTCCTAGCCCCCCAATGCGATCGCGGGTAGATTTTTCCTGCTGCTCTAGCTGCTGTTTCGCTTGATTCACACTAGAGCGATACTGATTAATCTGCTGCTGCTTTTGCTGAAGTTCTGGCAAAGACGTGTCATTGATCGCCCAGGCCGCTGCTGGGGGTAACAGCAGCAGCTCTCCCAAGGCAAGCTGCATTGCAACGCAGAACGCTAAAACTAACCCTTTAAAAGCAGTGAACATTTAGATTGGCCAGAAATAGGCTCGATTGAGAGATGAAGGCGGCTTATGCAAACAGACGGATGCCCTAAGCTAATGTACCCCAATCTTTCAATTCGTCGAACTTATCCGCCTCATGTGTGGCTCATTTATTTGAGATTTCACGCTACAGAGACGCTTTGACCTGTGCCTCAAACCAGGCAATGATTTGCGACAACGTGAGTTTTTCAATGGCAATATTCTCTTGCTGGGCAATTTTTTGGAGCGGAATCAGGGATGAAATCAATAAGCGGTCAAACAACTCTATAAAAGATTCATCCGCTGGGGCTTGAAGACTGAGGCTATTGTCTTGACGAATCCAGGCGCTAATCTGCTGTGGCTGGAGTTGTGCAATGGTGGTACCCAGCCCCTGGCTCACCTGCTGGAGATATCGCCAGCTATAGACGGTGATGCGAATTGAAAAACGATCGCGGGTGGGCAGTAGGGTCTGATCGATCTGAGTACATTCTTGTGGCGAAAGAAACTGACCGAAGGATTCAGGAAAATTCAGCATTCTGTTTGGTTTATCAACGGTAGGAGGCAATTAGGATCGGGCATCTTAGCGTTTTAACGATCGCCCATGCGCTGTAGCCGCTCTGTTGCGCTGCTGTAGCCCTTTTGGTCGCCCTGTGCTTTGAATAAATCGGCGGCTTTTTTGAAGTCTGAGGTGGCTCCTTGCTTATCACCGATGCTCTCGCGCATCCTGCCCCGATTGTAGTAGCCCTCGGCAAAGTCTGGGTCTAAATCCAGCCCTTTAGAAAAGGCCGCAATAGAACCCTTTGGATCGTTCAAAATATAGCGCGTTAAGCCGCGATGATTATAGGCTTTGGCAAGGGGCTTATTGTTAAGGGCTTTGGCAAGGTTTGGATCCAGACGAACCGCCTGTTCGTAGTCTGTAATGGCTCCTTCCATATCTTTGAGACCAAATCGGGCGGTGCCTCGGTTGTAGTAGGCTAGCGCAGTATTGGGGGCAAGACGAAGGGCTTGGTCATAGTCTGCGATCGCCTTAGGTAAATCCCCCGAGACAAACCACGCTGCACCCCGATTGCTATAGGCGATCGCCTGTTTTGGATCAAGACGGATCGCCTGATTATAGTCTGCGATCGCCGTTTGCAAATCTCGCGCGCCAAACCGAGCCAGCCCACGATTGTTATAAGCAATGGCAAAACTTGGGTTGGCATCAATGGCATAGCCATAGTCTGCAATTGCCCCCTGTATATCCTGAAGCCCATACCGCAAAAATCCACGATTGTTGTAGGCTTGGGCAAGCGTTGGGCTAAGACGGATGGCCTGGGTATAGTCTGCCATTGCGCCTTGGGTATCTCCTAGGTCAAACCGAGCTAAGCCGCGATTGTTGAAGGCTTGAGCCATATTGGGTTCGAGACGGATGGCCTGATCATAATCTGCGATCGCCCCTTGTCGATCTTGGCGCTGATAGCGTGAAAATCCACGGTTGTTGTAAGTCCCCGCCGTTGGATTTAACCGAAGCGCTTGAGTATAGTCTGCGACTGCGCCTTGGTTGTCCCCCACGTCAGCCCGTGCCAACCCACGTCCCGTATAGGCTGCGCCATAGTTTCCGTTAAGCCGCAGAATCTGGCTAAAGCTTTCAATCGCACGCTTGTCATCGCCCGTTCGACGCTGCTTATCGGCCTCTAAAAATAAATCGTCTGGTTTGGGTGTAGCGGCTGCTACGGTTACGGATGGGAGGCGAAAGGCGAGGGCGCTATTTACCTTCGGCGCAAGGTTCAAAAACGTATTGATCGCAATGGCGTAATTAAACTCGGTTTTGAGAACAAAAACATCGGTTCGGAGCTGAGCATTTTGGGGCACTACCGCACTTTCGGCCCGACCATGGATGCCAATTAACTCTCCCTGTTCGTTTAAGACAGGCCCCCCACTCATGCCGGGTAGCGTTGCGTTGCTGTAGGCTAAGGCGTATCCATCTTTGAGGGGATGGCTTGCATTGGCAGCAATCTCGCCAGAGGTGAAGAAAAATATGGGTTCAGACCGAACCACAGTTGTACCAGGGAACCCCGCCACAAAGCTCGCCGTACCCAATAAGCTTTGGGAAGAATCTCCCATCTTTGAAATACTGTAAGATTCGCTGCTCTTAAAGGTTGCCAGCGCTAAATCAACACCTGGAAATGTTTGGATAGAGCTTTGAATAATCTGATGCCGTTTCCCATCTGGGGTCATTAGCCGAAAGGTGGTATTTGACGCAATGACGTGGTGAGCAGTCAAGACGGTATAGGATTGACCCTCTCGCTTAATCATGACGCCAGAGCCAGAGCTTTGAGGGTTATTGGCATCTTGAATCAACACCGTGATGCTTTGCGCCGTTCTGCTGAGTTCTGTTTTAGTAAGGGCATGGGCAGTCTGTACCTGCACCAGCACAGCCCCAACTCCTAAAATTGCGACAGACCATCCACGGATATGGCTCATTGTTCTCTAGTGCTTTTATTGCTGCGGTGGTTAGAAAGGCCTCAAAATTATAGGTTTTTTGGGTATGACTTACCGGAAAGCGGCGTAAAGCCCCTGCCTTTAAACATGGGGATATGAGCCAGGACTGCGTAGCGAAGCGTAGCAGCCAATCAGACTTGCCGTCCACTAGACATCTTCTGGAATCTAACGGGTTTTGGCTCTTCAGGATTCTCCATGCTGGTTTTCTGGACTTAACGAGTTTTCAAAGCTTTCAGCCCTGCCACATAGCACCAAAATGTTTGGTATGAACATTTGCATACGGAATTCTATAGAGCCATATTTTTGTAAGTTTAAATTGACAATACTCCGGACGGATTTGGACAAGGATACAAAAAAAGCTATCCACGGTTAGAGTGCAGAGATAAACAAATCGAGCTGCACCAATGGATAGCCTAAAAAATATTGTAACGGGTCTGCTGGATTCAGCAGGCCATTTCACAAACCCCAACGAAGCCAGTTTGACGGCGCTTAATCTAGCTAACGTTGACCTTCGTTAACCATTTCAGCAGCATTTTTGACCTCGGCGTTAACAACGTTCGTCGATAGGCATCCGCTGCTTTTTTAATGCCTTCAGCCTGCGTGGGGTAAGGATGAATCACGCCGCTGAGGACACTTAAGCCCAGTTTGCCGACGATCGCCGTAGTCACTTCAGAAATCATTTCCCCCCCATGACTGGCCACAATCGTTGCGCCTACAATCTGGTCAGAGCCTTTCTTGTGATGGATTTTGACAAAGCCTTCGGTTTCTCCATCGGCGATCGCCCGATCGACCTGACTGAGCGGAATCAAAATAGTGGTGATGGCAACCCCCTGTTTTTGGGCATCTGCCTCGGAAAGCCCCACATGGGCAATCTCAGGATCGGTATACGTGACCCAAGGCATGGTCAAGTCACTGAGCTTAGAGCGCCCTAACCCAAAGGGTGAAAAGAGGGTATTTTTAATCACGATGCGAGCCGCCGCATCCGCCGCATGGGTAAACTTCCAGTCCATGCAGATATCGCCAGCCGCATAAATTTTGGGGTTAGTGGTCTGGAGATAATCGTTGACCTTAACTCCTTTTTGAGGGTCAAACGCTACCTCCGCCCCTTCTAAATTCAGCCCTTCTACATTGGGCGCTCTACCTGCACCTGCCAGAATTTCATCCACGCTGATAGATTCAAGACCGTCATTGACCTTAAAGTAAATCGTCTTTCCGGTTTCAGTCTTTTCAACCCGCTCCAGTTGAGCACTCAAAACAAGGCGAATTCCTTCGCGAACAAAGGCTTTTTGCACAATATCGGCAGCATCCGCGTCTTCTTTATCAAGGAGGTGACTGCCGCGATGCAACAGCACCACCTCGCAGCCCAACCGCCGGAATGCCTGGGCTAACTCACAGCCAATGGGGCCACCGCCAATCACCGCTAACCGATTCGGGCGTTCGGTCAAAGAAAAGACCGTTTCATTGGTTAAAAACCCAGCGGCTTCAATGCCTTTGAGCGCGGGGCGCACGGCTCTTGCACCCGTGGCAATCACAGCTTTCTTAAACCGTAGCGTCTGACCGCCTACTTCAATGGTGCCATCACGGCTGAAGCGCCCGTTGCCTAAAAATACGTCAATGCCAAGCTGCTGAAAACGAGTGGCTGAATCGTGATGGCTAATACCCGCCCGGAGCCGACGCATCCGCTCCATCACCGCAGCAAAATCAACCTCAACCCCATCGGGCACCTTGATGCCAAGATCTTCTGCGCCCCAGAGTTCCCCAATCACCCGCGACGACCGGATGATGCACTTAGAAGGCACACAGCCGACGTTGAGGCAGTCACCACCCATCAGATTTTTTTCGATTAGCGCAACCTTTAGCCCTATATCTAGTCCAGCGGCTCCGGCGGCGACGACCAGTCCGGCTGTGCCCGCACCAATCACCACCAAATCGTAAATCTCAGACGGCGTTGGGTTAACCCAGTCGTTGGGATGCACATAGGACACCAGCGTTTGGTTATATTCATCCATCGGCAAAATGCTGACGGGTTCAACTGAGCTATGCATGGAGTTCTCCTTCTGGGTCTGGGACGGCATCGGCCAAAGCTTTACGAGCAACGCGGGTGACATAGACCGTGACGGCAGCGGTGGCAATAAAGCCAAGGATGCGTATGCCCCACTGCAAACCTGGATTGGCGGTGGGTTGTGTACCCGTGCCTAAGGTTGCAATGCTGCCTGCTAAAGAGCCAATATAAACGTACAGAACCGTGCCTGGTAACATACCAATTGAAGCCAGAATATAGTCTTTGAGGGCAACCCCCGTCACCCCATAGGCATAGTTCAGCAGATTAAACGGAAAAACAGGCGAAAGCCGCGTGAGCAGCACAATTTTGAAGCCTTCACGCCCTACGGCTTCGTCAATGGCGCGGAATTTTACATTTCCTACAATTTTTTGAGCAACCCAGCCCCGTGCTAAATAGCGCCCGACCAAAAAGGCCGCAGTCGCACCCAAGGTCGCGCCTATAAACACATAAAGCGAACCTAAGCCTACCCCAAAGACCACACCAGCCCCAAGGGTTAGAATGGAACCAGGGAAAAACGCGACAGTGGCGATGATATAGATCGCGATAAAGGCGATCGCCCCCGCCGTCCCCAGCCCATTCACCCATTCCAGGGCATTGCGTAACAGTGCCTGCGGGTTAAATCCAGTAGCGGCGGCTTGAGGGTCTACCGCTTGAGCCAATACCGGAGGATCCGTCAACAACATCACAAACCCAAAACTCAGCAAGGCTAACGCAATGAGTATAAAAAATCGAGGGAGGCGATCAAAGCTAGATCGGATTGGAGCCATAGGATAGGTCATAGCAACAGAAAGTTTGAGGACTGGACAGCGCACTAAGGGGTTGGATTTTGACTAGAATCTGAAGCCTCAAGGGTCATATCCATCCGCTGATTCAAGGCTTTTTTGGCAACTCGGTGCAGATAAATCATGATGGAGATCGTGGCAGCCAGTCCCATGAGCCGCACGCCCCACTGACCCATTTGAACGCCCAGGGGCATGGGCGTGTTAGAGAATCCCGCTTGGCTCAACTCGCTTGCTAGAGACCCGATATAGGTATATAAAACCGTACCGGGCAAGATGCCCAAAGACCCTAAAACATAATGTCTTAAAGAAATTTTTGTAATGCCAAAGGCATAGTTGGTCAGGTTAAACGGAAAAATTGGGGATAGGCGAGTCAGCAGCACGATTTTCCAGCCTTCTTGGGCAACAGCCTGGGCGATCGCACAAAACCGCACGTTGGCGTTCACCTTCTGCCATACCCATTGCTGCGTAAAGTAGCGCCCCACCAAAAAGGCCAGGGTTGCCCCCACAATGGCACCCACCAACACATATAGCGAACCCCAGCCCCACCCAAACACAAACCCCGCCTGAATTGCGAGTAAAGAAGCAGGCACGCAAATTAAGGTGGCCAGATTAAAAAAGACAATAAACGTTAGCGGATCTGACGTGCCTAAGCCAGCCAGCCAGTACCAGCCAGCCTGAAGTGAACGCTGAAGGTTGAACTGATGTACCACGACTACAATGGCAGCACTGACCGAAACTAGCAGCCAAAACTTAGCGTTAAAGGCAGAACGAAAAAATCGCTTTACAGCCATGAGATCGTAATAAACAACAAGGCGGCTTGAAAAAGAACTCTGTTTAACCCTACTGCACCAAGATGAATAGAACCTTAGGAACGTCAGAAATTTTGCTGACGATAGAGTTCAAGGTACGCTGAACGAACGCCCCCACAGTACCCAGCCCATTCACCCATTCCAGGGCATTGCGAACAGTACCTGCGGGTTAAATCCAGTTGAGGAATAGCCCATGATGTTGTAATGCTTGCGACGAGGATTGATGGTTAAATATCGGTGCAGGGTCATTCACAAAAGATAAAGATTATATGGCGCTAAAGCAGCTTCACCATGATCCCAGTTACCAAGGTTGGCTGGTTGAATTAAAGGCGAAGGTGCGCTCTACGCAGTTAAAGGCGGCGATCGCCGTTAATCGTGAGCTGCTGAATTTCTATTGGGAGCTGGGTGCAGAGATTGTTGCAAAACAGGCGAACAGCCAATGGGGCGATCGCTTTTTGCAGCAGCTTAGCCACGACTTAATGGCAGAATTCCCTGATATAAAAGGGTTTTCATACAGCAACATCAAATATGTTCGACAGTGGTATTTATTTTACTCGCAAGGGATAGAAATAAGCCAACAGGCTGTTGGCCAAATCACTCAAATTTCTTGGAGTCAGGCAGACTGAAGAAGGACGAAGGATAATCCTTCTTCACCAGAATGAGCAAACCTTAAAATCTCCAGAAATTTTTCTGACGATAGAGCTGCGCAAGGCGCTTTGAGCGAACGCCTAAGAAATAGCCCAAAATCACAAGCTGGTTGATGAGCGTCGTTTTGAGTACGCCCCGCTGGAGCCACCGCCGCGCTGAGGTGACAACAGGGGTAGACACAATCACAATTGACCCCAGTGGCTTTAGCCGACGCATAAGCTCAAAATCTTCCATGATGGGCAGATCGGGGAAACCGCCGATTTTCTCAAAGGTATCCGCCCTCAAAAAGATCGCCTGGTCGCCGTAGGGCATCTGGAGCCAGCGCGATCGCCAATTTACCCCGCGCTCTACCCAGCGCAGTCGCATCATGGGGGCATCAGTCCGCAAAGAGAATGCCCCTGCGATCGGCACAGGCTGTTTTGGATGCTTGGCAGACTGTAGAGCTGCGCGAATAAGCGCATCAAACCCAGGCGGCAAAAGAGTGTCGGCATGGAGGAATACCAATATTTCACCTGTGGCTGCCGCTGCCCCTCTATTCATTTGGGCTGCGCGTCCCGCAGGGCTGGATAAAACTTGTATGCCTAACGCCTGCACCAGCTTGATGGTGCCATCCGTAGAGCCGCCATCCACCACAATGACTTCGATATGGGTGCTAGGAGTGATGCTGGAGATCGCCCTCTCAATCCGTTCTGCCTCATTCAGAGCCGGAATAATGACAGAAATCCGTTCTAGGGCAGTGTTAAGAGCAGTATCAGGGGCAATTTCAGGGGGCACTTCTTATTCCTGGCGTTAGGTTAAAGCCCCGCCGCAGCTAGAGCCACACCCTGCTGTGCAGCCATAGCAGTAGGGTGCCGTCTGAATTTCATGGATTAAATCCAGGGTACCTGCTGCCAGTAGTTTTGAAACTGTTAACGATTCCCCAGCGGCATTTTTGGCAGGGATTTCAGCCACTTGGTTAAAGTCGCAGTCGTAAATATTGCCCAGGTAGTCTACCGATAGCTCATTGCGACACATTAAGCCTTCTACGGTTTGAGGGTTAAAGTGGTCTGCTAAAAACTGAACGTAGGGCTGATACAGCTTTTGGCGCTGGAGATATTGCCCCGTTCTGCCGACGGGAAGGTTGGTAATGGTATAGAGGTTGCTAAAGATAATGCCAAAGTGTGAGTGCAGAAAGTCTCGGTAATCTTGCTCAAGGCTTTTTTGGTCTGGGGTCAGAGAAAACGGGAGGACTTCTGGTGCGGAGCTATCGCCCGTCGGCATAGGCGGGTTGTACACCAAGTCCAGCACTAAGTTTGGGTCTTGCCCATAGCCCAGACGATTGAGCCATTGCAACGCCTTAATCGAAGCATCGTACACCCCATGACCACGCATCTTATCGACGTTATCAGCTAAATAGCAGGGTAAAGACGCCACAATTTGCACCTGATGCTGGGCGCAGTAATCGGGGATATCGCTAAACCCATCTTCAAAATAGATCGTCAAATTAGAGCGCACAATCACCTGCTTCCCTGCGCGCCGAGATGCTTCCACAATTGGCTTAAAGCCGTAGAGCATTTCTGGCGCACCGCCTGTTAAATCCACCGTTTTGATCTGCGCAAACCGATCAATCAGGGCAATCAACTGCTCGCAGACTGCTGGCGATAGTTCTTCGGTACGGTTGGGGCCGGCCTCAACATGGCAGTGGGTACAGGCCAAGTTACAGCGCTTGCCGAGGTTAAGTTGCAGTACGCTAATGGGTGCCTTGATGAGGGGCGTTGTAAGCCGTTCTGAGAAGGGCAAAACTGTGTCGTTATCGGGTAATTCAATTGCAATTGTTTGAGTCATAGCGAGTTGAGTGAGACATCAAAACATTGGCGCTACGGACGATTGAGCAGCCAGTACAGCATGGCGCTGAAGGCTGCGGCAATGGGTAAAGTCAACAGCCAAGAAAGCAAGATTTGATAAAACACCCTGAGATTAACCTTACCCGCCACTAGCCCTGAGCCAAAAATTGTGCCGACGGAGACATGGGTAGTAGAAACGGGTAGCCCGTACTGACTCGCCGCAATCACCAGTATGCCCGTCGATAGATTGGCCGCAAAGCCTTGACCATGATTAATTGCCGCAATTTTGTGGCTCATGGTTTGGGCGACCTTTTTGGCATTCAGTAGCCCGCCCACCGCCATCCCCAGCGCAACGGCAAACATCCCCCACGGGATTGAAAACGTCTGGGCAATTAGCAGCAGCGCCACAATTTTGGGCGTGTCGTTAAGACCTCTGGCAAAGCTGACGACCCCTGCACTCAGAAAATGCAGCCCATCCATCAAGGTCTGGCTCTGGATGCCAAAATATTCGCCTTTATACCGCTGAGTGCAGTTTTCGGTTGAGTCAATCATCACTTCAGGAAGCTGAGTGTCTTGCAGTAGCGCCGATGAAGCCGCTTGAGGAATAGGCACCAGCCGCTGAGGTTCGCCGACGCAAACACACCATTCTTTTTCAATGCCAAGCGAGACGCGCAGATAGCGAAACAGTCGATAGGCCACATTCCCTAAGGCAATGGCGAGGATAGGGCTAAGCACCAACGGCAGCACAAAGGCATTCCCAAGTGCGGTGAAATTAACCGCTCCACTCATTGCGACCAGCCCAGCCCCAACGAGTGCGCCCGTTAGGCCGTGGGTGGTTGAGACCGGAAAACCGATGAGGGTTGCTAGAAGGATGGTAATACCCGTTGCGATGGCGACTGCCAGATGGAACTCGGTGGATACGGCGATCGCATCGGGCACCAGTCCTTTGCCAGAGAAACTTTTCAACAGCTTTTCTGCCAGCACAATTGAGCTAATCGACCCTAAAAATGTGGTGAAGGTTGCCCAGGCGATCGCCTGTTTGTAGGAGGTTGTTTTGCTCCCAAAGAGCGTTGCAACCCCTTTGAAGTTGTCGTTGGCACCATTGGCATAGGCCAAAAATAGCGTTGCCAAAAATAAAGCTAAAACTTGCATCAATTAACGTCCTTAACAGCAACCGCCACCTGTGTAGTGCCAGGTCGAGGGGGTGACAAGAATCTCTTGCGGCAGCGTACGCGCAAGATTTGCTGCTGTTTTGTCACACACCGCTGCGGGTAGCCCTCGGTGCAGAACATGTCCGGCGCGATCGTCAAACATGGGTTCTGTGCCTGTATAGATTGCGGTTTTACCCGTAAAAATGCAGGCACCGTCTTCTGGCATGGGCACCTTGTAGGCCACTGAGTCTAAACTTTCTAGCAGCAGCGGCGTTTTTATTTAATAACTGTGGGTATCTAAGAGACGGTAGGGTCGTCGCGCTCGAATTTCGACCTGACCAAAGCCTGCCTGCACAATAAACCGAACATATTCGTCATAGGTCATAGCCCCCGATAAGCACATGGCTCGTAGGCGTTCATCTTGCTGAAGGTTGGCGGGGATGGGCTGATCTGCGATGGGGTCACTCATGAGTAATCGCCCCCCTGGCTTAAGGACGCGGTAGGTTTCGGCTAGCGCCCGTCGGAGGTCTGCCGCCTCAAAAATATTGAACAGACAGTTTTGAGCCACCACATCGACGGAACTATCAGGCACGGGCAGCGAAAACGCATCCCCTTCTAAAATTTTGACGAAAGAGGGGTCAAACCAATCATTTTGCTCTGCGGCTAAGGCTAAATTTTGCTGGGCTGCCAACCGCATTTCTGGGACTGGATCGACTGCGATGACGGTACCCGGCTTGCGCCCAAAGTACGCAAACTGAAGCGCTTCTAGACCACCGCCCACGCCAATATATAAAACCGTTGGGTTCCCGAATAACTCTGCTGCATGAACCGTAGAACCGCAGCCGTAGTTCATCTGCTGCATGATGTCTGGCACGTTAAGACCCGGTAGCTGGATGGGGGGTGCGGTAACGCAGCATAGCCCTACCTGCGGCGTTTCGGCTGCATCGGCATAGAATTGCGCAGTGGTTTCGAGATAGCTCATGAAAGATTTTCCGTAAATGGGGTTCAAAGAATGGGCAACTGGCAGAACATTAAGATTCCGGTTTCTTTGCTAGCTGTGCAAAGGCCTACTGTTGATTAAGCGACCAATCGTAGTTTAAGTAGCCCACCTTATACTTTCCTTGGGCGAGATAGTCTTGGTCTATGGGGCTAACATAGCGGCTAATGAAGTTTAGGGTGGCACGCTGTTTGCCATTGCCTGTAAATTTACCTTCTACACTGTATTGCTTTTGCCAATCGTCGCCAAACCAGTCAAAGATGGCAGAGATTTTGACTTGGTTTTGGGTGCGATCGATCTGTAACCCTGTTCTAGACAACCACTGGCGCACCTGGTCATCGAGTTGAGCGTTGAGTTTTGCACCTGTATAGGGTTCTTGCCGAAGCGGGGGGCAGCTTACGGCGGCACACACTAAAGCAGCATGAATGCGCGGCTCGTTAAACTGCTTGCGAAGGGTTTGATGCTCAATATTGTCTAGGGTTTTAGATTCGCCGAGTACCACATGTTGGGTTGAGTTCCAGACGCCCCCAATATCTTTGATGCTCTTTTTAAGGGGCTTTTGGTCAATGATAGATTCTAGGGTGATGGCGTTGTAGGCGTTGATTTGAAAGGCAATTTTCTCTGGATCGCTCCAGGCTGTATAGGTGCTGGGGGGAACTGCCCCAAGGCTTGCTACGAATGCTTTTAGGGGCTGCGGGTTGGCCTGTAGTGCTGGGTAGTTGACCAACCCCTGTGGGTTAACGTAGGTTTTCAAAACTGTCCCGTAGCCTTCGTAGGTGAAGGGTTGAGTTGATGCGGTTGCGGCGGCTGGGCTGACGCTTTGGGCGAGGGGTGGTGCGTTGGTGCAGGCGGGGAGAATGGCGATCGCAGCCATTAAAAAAAATGATCTTGTTTTGAGCACAGCATACCCCTGACGGAAATAACCTCCACTATTTTATGAAGCATTTTGCGGCGATAAAGCTGACTCTACACTAAGTTTTTGCTGAGGATTTGCTGAGTATGCCCCTAAGCCCCGTAATTGAGCCGGATATCTTGAGTTTTTGACGGCTCAGCTTCTCATGGGGTTCGGCAAGGCTGTAGGCGGGGATAAAAAGCTTTGTTTGTTCTGCTTCACAGAATTGCAAAATTTGTTCGCAACTTGCAGATTGTTCTTGCTCAAAGGTTAGCTCCAAGATGAAATTGGTTTCAACATAAATATTCACGCAGCGGCCTCATGCTCGATTTTGCCTCCGGCTAAGGCAGCATGGAGTCCTAAGTCAATTACCCAATGCTGAGACTTATCAAGGTCTTCATAGGGGTTCTCGGAGTAAATAATCTCTCTAAGCCAAGATTCAACGATGAGTTCAAGGCTTTGGCTGCTGATTTTTTCAGCCGTTACCCCAGCTCGTTCAAGGTAAGGCTGAAGAATGGGCCGTGCATCTATGGTGTAAGTAGGCTCACTCTGATCTAATTGCGCGTCAGCATCGGTCCATAGATAAAATTGGTCTGGAAAGACCATCAGGAAATATGGCGCTTTTGAGAAGGTGCCGTGGGCAAGAATATTGCTTCGGAGGCTTGCGGCCCACTGGGGTGATGCACCGATTTTGCGCTTGACCTCCACCACTAGGGCAAGCTGACCCGCGCGGTTGTCTACTGATAAGTCCCAACGAGAACTAAGGCTAGCAACCATAATAGGCTCCTTTTAGAAACCAACTACTCTATTAGCGTGACGCAAAACACTGGCTTTTAATCGAGTTATCAGTAATGTAGGGTAGGCAATTGCTTACCCTACATTACTTTAGGCTCTTCTGGATTTTCGCCAAGCGTTTGCTGTACGGCGTGTCGAATGTGAAGAATGCGAACCGAAGGAACCTCTTGTCCCTCCAAAATAGTGAATAAGACGCGGTATGAGTTGCGGCCTTTGCCGTAGATTAGCTGCCGAATCTCCTGGCTAAAATGCTCATTCTCCCGCGCTAATGAGCAGCGTTTCGGCATTTGAGATAAGGATTCAATCGCTTGCAGCAATCCTGCATACCACTGACCAGCTCTTTCAGGGGACGTCATTTGAGACAACTGTAGGCAAGCGCTATCTGCTTCGGCCTCCGCCACACTAGAAATCTCAATACGATATTTCATGAATCGGTTGGCAAATTATATTTGAGGCGCTGCTCTGCTGCGAATTCTTGAAAATCCCGAAATCGACCGACTTCAAAGTCGTCCAACCCTTGTTTGATGCCCTCAATCGCTTCTGTCGAGTCTTGTTCTTGCCACTCTAAAACATCCGCCAGCAGTTCGGAGGCTACAAGGTTAACCTCTTGTCCTTGCCGAGCCGCCCTGTCAAGAAGCAGGGTTTCTAATTCTGGGCTAAGGGTTATTACAATTGACATAGAGCCACTTCCTTAAGGATTGGAGCCTACGAACGACATTTTAGCAATACCCAAGAGGATTGGATACTTCACATTTACGTAAGAAGGGGGTTGCGAAAGTTTGACTGTTGTTTTTGCTTCAACTCTTTCTCTTCCCCCTGAGCAAGCCTTTGCTTTCCGCGATTTAGCCAATATCCTGACATCATTCGCCAACAGGTGTGCATAACTCAACGAGGGTGCCGTCTGGACAGCGGACATAGGAAACAATTTGGCCCCAAGGTTTCTCTTTAGGCTCTGCAAGTTCAACTGCCCCAGCGTTTATTGCGGCAGCGTGAGCGGAAGGGACATCGGGCGTAACAAAGGCGATTTCTATCCCAAGCGGTTTGGGGGAGTCATGGGCGGAAACATGACCTGTCGGGAAGTTCAGGTCGCCAAGTTCATGAGCGGCAAAAGCAAGGGTGGTCTCGCCCGTTTCTAGTTCACCGTAGGTGCCTGACTCGTGCAAGAAGCGACGAGAAAGTCCAAATGCGTTTTCAAAGAAGCTCAGAGAGGCTTCTACCTCCGGGACATAAATGATAGTGTAGCCAAATTTCATGACCGCTCAGCTTCTTAGAGGTTAGATTCTAACTTTAAAGTTTAGTAGCCAGTCATAGCCAGGTTCGCTGAAACGAATTGTTTAATTCCTCATTTAGGAGGGAGAGATAAGAGACTGGCTCGCCCACTTATCGTAAACATATTCAAAAAAGCCTTTGATCGGAGTCGCGCCACATACTGATGCAAGCTGCTTCCCTGCCCGTGTAAGCAATACGCTGCCAATTGAAAGCTGATTGTCGTTATCCAGCGGGAGCATAAGTTCAAGGGGGCTGTCGAAGTAAAAGACGGTCAAATTCTTGGGTAGTTCTGCAACGCTATAGACACTAACGCTGTTAAATTGAATTAATCCAAGCTCCTCAAGATGCATAAGAGACACAAGATCAATCCCTTTAATTTTGTAGGGATTTGCTTGTCTATAATCCAAAACGAGTGGATAAAAGTCTTCATCCAGTGTCCATCCAAATCCACACAAGCGGGTAAATAGCTCTGCATCCGCTTTATCTAAATCAGCGATTAGATTTACGGTACGCTTTGCAAAAGTACCAGGGTCGTTGGCCTCACCTGCAAGAATACGAGACCATATCTGCTGCATATCCTTGTCTGAGACTATTCGACACCTGTCAAAGAAATTCGTGATCCAGTCGTTTTCCATCTCTTGGGGAGATGCCTTCTCGTCAAGAGATGGCAGGGCTAGATTAGTGATGCTCTCAATGTTCAACTGATGCATCGCTTTTTCTTGAACAAAGCGGTGCATTGCCCGCCGATGCAGATCAGTAGTCTGGATCTGAGCCTCAGCCCGAATGAGTTCTACTTCGACTTCTGCCTTGGCAACACGAGCAATCTGGTATGGCTTAAAAACACCACCGACTGCATCCGAGATTTTTTCGATTAGCACTGTTGCAGGTTTAGTGAGATCGCCAAGCTTGACTATGGAATTTTCATCGCCCATGTTAACAGAACCGAACTATTGTTTAAAAATATGATGACATCGTAAATATCCTCATAGAGGATGTTATCCGAGACTCATTATATGGCATTCTTCATAGCGCATTGTTTGGGCAATGTTGTAAAGTGGGATCGCCCAGGGCAATGGAAAAGGCGATCTCCAGATGTTGTGGACAAAGAATTCAACGGGTGCATTTTTTGGGTTGGGGGTTGATGCAATCGCCCTTCCTGTCCTTGGGAAAGACTGCGATCGCCCAAACCACTGTAGGATTCTGAGAAAGCATTTCCTTGCATCCATCAAAATCCCTCGTCCATGATCGATCGCCCCTACATTCAATCGCTTCACCTCAACGACCTTTACCAAAACAAACCAGAACGTCCTGGATGGTCACTTACCTTTGGAGCCACCTGCGCTGCTGCCGCCGCCGTTTGCCTAGACGAGCAAAACCATCCGAATCCAGTCACCCTTCAAATTGACGGACAGTATCCTTACGAAATCGAGATTCAGTGGAATGCAGTAGACGAAACCACGCGACGATTCAACGCCGACCCAGAAGTCGCCACCGAAGATGGAGCCTATGGAATCGCATCACTCATAATGCCTCATCTGACCAACCTTACCGTCATCGAACGCTCCATCAAAGGCTGTGGCTTCGATTTTTGGCTTGGCTCCATCGACAATCTAGATACCCTATTTCAACGAAAAGCCCGTCTTGAAGTTTCAGGGATTCGTAACGGATCGCAAAGCATCATTCAATCCAGAGTTAATATGAAGCTAAAGCAAATCAGCCCCTCCGATACCGTAGCTCCTGGGTATATTTGTATCGTTGAATTTGGCACACCGCATTCGCGCATCATTGAAAAATGCAGAACGTAGAAACCCTCCACCATGAAGCGATGGAACTCGCAGACCAAGCGGTCTTAGCGCGTCAACGTGGCGATATTCAGGCCGTCCAGACGTTTTCTAGAGCTGCTTTTAGTAAAGAACGGGCTGCCGCAGATTTAGTCACCAACCAACTAGACCTAGAACCCACCCGTGCCGTCCTACACCGCAGTGCCGCAGTTCTTGCTCTAGAATGCTCCGAACTACGAGAAGCCGAACGACTCATTGGTCGAGCACTCGCCGGAAATCCTCCTGACGACATTGCGAACGAACTTCGCGACCTGTTGTTAGAAGAAATTTATTCTCAACGCCAAGCCATAGGTCACTAGACCTAATAGGTATGATTTTTGGGTCGAGATTTGATGCGATCGCCCTACCTATTTTTGGGAGAGACTGCAATCGCCCCAACCCCACAAGACTCTTGTGTTCAGTCCATCCAGGTCAATAAGCTATGATGATCTTGTCTCTGCCCCCAACCCTTCATGGCCTTCGACAACCTCTGTAAACTACTTGCCGAAAAACACCCTGTCCGCTTTGCC
>JANNDV010000261.1:0-3945 GCA_031387975.1 Acaryochloridaceae cyanobacterium OTE_75_metabat_521
TTTGTGCAGTTTATCAACCGTTGGCTGATGTCTCTAAAACTTAACATTTAGCCCTCCTAAAATTGTGTTGGTATTAGCCGAGCCATTTCCTATATTTCCCCCTGTAAAAATGTTAGAGAAAGCATAGCCGAAATCAAGATCGATATTTTTAGTGAGTTTTGCGCTGCATAATGCCTGTAGCGTATTGGCATTACTAAATTTACGGTTGGCTCTCTGCTGACCTAGGGTTGCCGAAAGGCGACAAGATAAAAACTTGGTAATTTTATCTTCCCAAGCCAATTCAACGTTATAAACCAAGAAATCTGGCGGTGAGAAATAGCCGCTTTGTTTGGAAAGATCCTGTTTAAAGTTCCATGAGAAAAGATTGCCGGCCATAGTGAATTTGCCAATTTTCCTTTCAACTCTATTAAAGGACTGAAACTCCAGATTCTTGTCATTTAGAATGCCGACGTAGCTGATTGAAGAGAAGGTTGTTTTTGAATCAATTTGCCAAAACAAGCTACCTCTAGCCCGTAAGTATTGAATTCGATTTTGAATTGTTTCTGCATTAAATTTATAAGGGCCATAGTCTACCTCTGCTGAAACGAGTAAAGCCTTTCCTAGTTTCGAGGGAATGATGACATCAGCCTTGGCATTGGCCTTAAAACTGTAACCAATCGGCGCACGACTAAACCAATCAATTCCGGTTGTGACTGAAACGGTATACTTACCGATTTCTCTCTCCCAGCCAATCTTTAGCGGGATATTTTGAACAGACTTGACCGTAGATTGTGAATAGGTATTAAATCCTGAACTGATGCTCAGTAAATCTTTGTTAAATAGTTCAAATACAGCAGTGCCATTTGAGGCTTGGCTACCCTGTCCTAAACTACTCACACTACTGCTAGAATCGTTGGATAAACTTTTTAAAGTAATCAGAGGTGTCTTGCTTTTTTCTTTCTTCGCTTTGGCTAGCTTGCGCTGATTTTTAGATTCTTCTTTTTCTTTTCGCTTTGCTTCTAGCGCCTGCCTTTTTTTCTCTTCTTCATTAAGTTTCGCTTGCCGCTTTTGCTCTATTTCTAAAGATTTTAGTCGTTTCTGCTTTTGTCTCTCTTCTCGTTCCTGTGTCTGAAATAAAGCTTCTTTTATTTTTTGCTCTTGCTTTTGTTTGAGATTAGCCTCTTGTTCTAGCGCTCTTTTTTGTTCATCCTCTAATTTTCGCTTTATTATCTGCTCTATTTCCGCAATTTTCCGCTGTCTTTCATCTTCTTTTACTTTGTCTCTTTGATCTTGTTCGACTTTTCTCCTCTTTTCTGAATTACTTAACTGAGGCCACCCTAATGTCTCAGCAGGATCAATTATGGTTTCAGGCTGAGGGTCTGGCACTGTTAAACTTGGAGATTTAAGTTTCGGCTTAAAATTATCTGGCCCACCTATTAAGATCGGAGTAAAAGATGAATGTGGCAAACTCAAATCTATTGAAGGTGTGGAGGGTGATACAGCTTTAATATTTTCTTGAATGGGTAAAAAATTCTGAGCAGCAAATACATCTATGCCTATCAAGTTCCAGATTGCTAATACACTAACATTCTGGACAAGAATTCTTAAGAGCTGGATTTTATTAATCCGATACTTCATACAGGAATAGTGTAAATCTCAGCTCAGATGAATTCTTAGATTGATAGTTTTTCCCTTGAGGAGTTTGTTACGCTCCATATCTTTAAGGGAATACCTGTACCACCGCTTATTAAGGTACTTCCTCCTCGATCCAGTGCTAGAGCAGAACTGACGCAATTAAAATGTCCTTTGAGAGTCCGTAAGTGATTTCCATGCTTTAAACTCCATACCCGAATCGTATTGTCTTTGCTGCTGCTAAAAAGGGTCTGACCATCGGAGCGAATCGCAATGGCACTGATGGGTGCAGCATGGCCTTCTAGGATATGCAGAATTTGACCGTTGTTAAGATTCCACACTTGAATGGCTCTATCATTACCACCGCTCACTAGGGTATGTCCGTCTTGACTTAACGCAAGGGCATTGACCCCAGACTGATGCCCTTCTAGGGTGTATAGATGTTTCCCTTTGGCTAGATTCCATGCTCGAATGAGGCGATCGCCCCCCCCACTAAAGCAGGTCTGTCCATCGGGGCTAATGGCAACGCATTGCACCCCCGCAGTTCCTCCTTTGAGGGTATGCAATAGCTTTCTTTGGGGTAAATTCCAAACTCTAATCGTACGGTCATCGCTGCCGCTTACGAGGGTTTCACCATTGGCGCTAATCGCCACCGCGTTAACCCCAGCCCTATGACCTTTTAGGGTGAATAACAGCGATCGGTTGACGAGATCCCATACTTTGATGGTTTTGTCATAGCTCCCGCTGGCGATGGTTCGATTATCGGGACTAAAGGCTAGGGTGCTAATCATGGCTGAGTGGCCTGTTAGCGTCAGAAGCGGCTGCCTCTTCTTAAGATCCCAGAGCTGAAGGTCAGTGTCGTTGCGATCGCACACAAAGGTCAGGCCATCAGGGCTAATGGCGACTGCGTTAACCCATGTAGAAGCTTCTCCAGGACACGCTATGCATTCAACCAGCGGGTCAGGATTGAGCGCCTTGAGGCTAAGGCTGAGTGTCGGTTCAGAGCGAGCGGTTTGGATATCTTGAACAACACTCACTCTTCTCTGAAATTGGAGACTGGAACCATTGCCTGTACGAACACTGGACATCAGGTTCCGTAGCCCTAAGACCGGATTGGATAGTATCATAGCCCCCCTACATCACTGAACCGATTTAGCCTTTAGTGGCGATCGCCTTTAAATATTACGGCCTGGTTGACTGACAAAACCAATCCCCCTCATCCCCTAACCCCTTCTCCCACAAGGGGAGAAGGGGGACAAGAATAGATCAAGACCTCTTGCTCCCCTCTCCCTCTCTGGGAGAGGGGTTGGGGGTGAGGGTTTTAAAGTTTTGTCAGTCAACCAGCATTACGGCTCATCGTTTCTAGATTTAGAGTGCCCAATAAGATCTTTATAGTCGCCATGCCCGTCAACGCCCAGGCACTATGACTTCAAAGCTGTATGCATTCTGACTTAAGAAAGCGCCTTGAGCATCCGTCACCTTGAGCTGAATCTCATAGCGCCCCTGCGGGACAGGCAATAGCTTAATGGATCGTGCCGGAGCGCCAGCATCTGAATTTAAGGTGATGGGAATTTCCCCGCCTTTAATGACGCGATAGTCTTTGAGAAAAGTGTAGGTCAGCGTCGCGTTTGGGAAAGACCGCCATGAGTCATTGACTACCCATAAATCAAAGGAGATGGGCTTGCCCAACATTACGGTCTTCTGAGGGTTGACTACCATCGGCAAAATGGGTTGAAATGCCTGCTGTAATGACGTATAGCCTAGTTTTGGGCTGCGCCAGTAATCGACCATGCCCCAGTTAATCGAAGGCCAGCACTCTGAAAACATGAACTGAAAGATAGCCGAAACGGGCTGATAGCGCTGTTTACGATAGGCTTCGGCGGCAAATTGATTTACGTCTGCCTGATACTGCTGGGTATTGGTGACAAATTCTGCGGGGTTATTGCCCATCGGCACTTTGGCAAGGTCAAAGGTTTCGTGCCGCTGAAAGTTATGGAATTCCCATTTTTTCCACTTCGCCTCTGTGTCAGGCCAAAGTTCCGCCTCAGAAAAGAAACGCCGCAGCGATCGCAAGTCTGGCAGCGCCTGCGCCCCAAATTCGCTAATGATGGATTCTTTAGTTGGCTCCGCATATTTTTGATAGGTAAACGAGTACCAGCCCCACCAGGGATGTTCTTCAACGCCAGAGTAGGGATGCACGTAGCGGGTGGGGTCATAGGTGCCCAAACTGCTATAAAGCTGCCGATCCAGCAGGCGATTTTGCTGCGGACTGTAGCTTTTGTACTTGTATTTCATCCAAGTGGCGTTCCAGGGTGGCTCGTTGTGGAGGCTCCA
>JANNDV010000273.1:0-26869 GCA_031387975.1 Acaryochloridaceae cyanobacterium OTE_75_metabat_521
ACCTCCCAAGAGGCTCAGCGCGTATCCGATTCGCTGCGTAATCTGGTGGGCGTGGCACGCGATCTACAGTCTTCTGTGGAGCGTTTCAAAGTCGATGGAACAGAGTTTAGCTAAGCCATTCAACACCCAATTCACCACTCAGAAATTTAGCGGATCCATGATGCAAGCATTGGCCTATTTTACGGAGATCTTAGGAGGGGGTGCTCATGCAGCCTGAACAACAGCGGATACTTGGCTATTTTATTGAAGAAGCAAAGGAGCATTTAGACACCATTGAGAATGGGCTACTAAATCTCCAGGCTGTGGTGGATGACACTGAACTGATGAGTGAGGTGTTTCGGGCGGCTCACTCGGTGAAGGGGGGGGCGGCAATGCTGGGTATTCACAGCATGCAGCATATTTCTCACCGTTTAGAGGATTATTTTAAAGTTCTTAGAGAGCATCCTGTTAAAGTTGATGCCAAAATCGAGGCTTTGTTCTTAAAGATTTTTGATGCTCTAAGTACGCTCACAGAGGAGCTTCAGAACTCGCTGTCTCTTTCAGAGGAGCTTTCTCATCAGACGCTTCAGTCGGTGGAGCCAGTTTTTGCTGAGCTTCAGGCTCATTTGGCTCAGCTTACAGGCGCTGAGTTTGAATCAGAGGCTGAGTTGGTTACGGCTGGTGCGGCGTCTGTGACGGCAATGTCGCAAGAGCAGACGATGGTTGCTTTTGAGTCTGATGTGATGGAGCAACTCCGTCTGATGCTTCAGCTGTTTCAGGCTGATGTGAGCGATGCGGTAGCCGCACGACAGGGCTTACAGGAAGTCTGTGCGAGTTTGTGTCAGTTGGGTGCTCAAGCAGGGTTGACCGTTTGGCAAAATTTGGTAATGACGGTCAGCGATGCGATCGCCGAATCTAAAAATGCGTTAGGCACCCTAGCTGCGATTACCATCCCAGCCCTTAAAGAAGCCCGAGACGCTGTCTTAGAGGATCAGGTCTCTAGCATTAAAACACCCCAGCCTTTGTTAAACCTCATCCCAGCGGCTCCAGCCTTAGAAAGCATGGACTGGTTTAGCGTATTTAGCGAATCTGCTGCTGCGCCAACTACTGCCGCAGACTCCGTTGAATCTTTCTTAGATGACCTTTTGCAAGAACCAGAGACAGCCTCTACGGTTGCAGAAGTTCCACAAGTCGTCGCAGCCGTGGTGCCCGTTGACTTTGAAGCACTCGCAGCCCTGCTGGCAGAAGAACCGATCTTTGCGCCAAGTTTTGCGCTAGAAGCACCTGCGGCGGAATCGCTCGACTCCGAATTTAGTGACCTTGAACGGCTGCTGGATGCTGAATCTTCCAGTACAGCCGCTGCTGGTGGACGTTCTAATGCTGCCACGCGCTCTAGTCGGCGACCCAGCGGCTCTGCACAAACCATGAAGGTGGGCGTTAAGCAGCTTGATAATCTCAGCAACTTGATTGGGGAGCTGGTCATTAACCGAAATACCCTGGAAGACAACCAGGATCGGCAACGTCAGTTTCTCGATAACCTCTTGTTCCAGGTGCAGCAGCTTGGCGAACTGGGTCAGCAAATGCAGGACTTGTACGAACGCTCTCTCTTGGAAAGCTCTTTGCTGGCGGCGTCGCAGCGCTCAAAGGAATCTGCACCTCAATCAGGCGGTAGCACCAGCAGCTCCTTTGGACAAGGCGACACTGAGCGAACGACCCATGCATCGGGCTTTAGCTTTGATGCCCTAGAGATGGATAACTTCACTGGATTTCACAGCCTATCTCAAGAAATTATTGAGCGGATTGTGCGGGTGCGTGAAGCCGCATCGGACATTGAGTTTGTTGTTGATTCTAACGAGCAGGTGACGCGGACTTTCCGCCAAGTCACCACTCAGGTGCAAGAAGGTCTAAACACCTCTCGCATGATTCCATTTTCTCAAATGGCAGAGCGTTTACCTCGCGCCATCCGAGATGTTTCTTTGACCTGTGGCAAGCAGGCACGCCTAGAAATAGAGGGGCGTGACACACTTATTGACAAAGGAATTTTGGAGCGCATTTATGACCCGCTCACCCACTTGGTCAATAACGCCATCTACCACGGTCTTGAAAAGCCTGAAGTTCGCCAGCGTCTGGGTAAAAACCCCGAAGGGTTGATCAAAATTCGGGTCTTTTACCAAGGGAACCAGACCATCATCTCAATTGCGGACGATGGTGCCGGAATTGATCTTGAGCGAGTTAAAGCCAAAGCCATTGAAAAAGGACTTGTAACGCCAGCAGAAGCGGCGGGTATGTCAAAACAAGAAATCTATTCGTTCTTGTTTCAGTCTGGTTTCTCAACCAATGATCAGGCCGATCAGTTGGCTGGGCGCGGGGTTGGTATGGATGTGGTGCGTAGCTCTATTAGCGACTTGCGCGGGGTTATTAATACCGATTCAACGCCCGACAAAGGGACGACGTTCACTATTCGTCTGCCCCTCACGCTGAGTATTACCAAGGCGCTGTGCTGCCTGCATCAAAACTACAGCATTGCCTTCCCTATTGATGGGGTTGAGGATGTAATCGATTTAGCCCCAGAGCAGATCGTGACCCAAGAGGATGGGCAGGCGCTGATTGTCTGGCGCGATCGCCCACTCCCCTGCAAAACCTTGACCCAAATGCTGCCCTACAACCGCACCATTAAGCGAGGTGGGCGCTATCATAACCCCGATAGTAGCAGCGGTAAGGTTTCCGTCGTCATTCTGCGCAGTGGCGATGACTTCATTGGGCTTCAGGTGGATGAAGTGATGGGCGAACAGGAAATCGTCATCAAGCAGTTGACAGGGCCTGTCCCTAAACCCCTTGGTATCTCTGGGGTGACGGTGCAGGGGGATGGGCGAGTGATGGTCATTGCCGATGTGTTAGAGCTAATCGATCTGTCCCTTGATCGGGTGGAGCGGAGCCATCAGTTTTGGCAAGGTGCCGCCGAGATTCCGGTGGGTGAGGTCGAAACTGACCCCATGGTGCTGATTGTGGATGACTCGATTACGGTGCGTGAGCTGCTGTCTTTGACCTTCAGCAAAGCAGGCTATCGGGTTGAGCAGGCGAGAGATGGCATGGAAGCTTGGGAAAAGCTGCGCTCTGGGCTGCCCTGTGACCTCATCTTCTGCGATGTTGAAATGCCTCGGATGGATGGTCTGGAGCTGCTGTCTCGCCTTCAGCAAGACGAGGATCTTCAGGATCTGCCGATCGCCATGCTGACATCTCGGGGTGCATCTAAGCACAAAAAGATGGCGGTTGACTTAGGGGCAAAGGGCTATTTTACAAAGCCGTACCTCGAAGAAGTGCTGTTAGATGCGGCTCAGCGCATGATTAATGGAGAAGTGCTGATTAAGTGATAAGTTGCCTATCTTAGGGACGCAGGGCTGTTCTCTCCCAAGACAGGCAGTAAATCCATTCCCAATAAACTGCTCGGGGGACGATATCATCGCCCGAGCAGTTTCTGTCTTCAACGGAAAGGGGACTATACAATAGAACCAAAGGAAAAGCCAGCGGGATCGGCGGGTTTTGCCGTACAAGCTAAAATCCCATTTATGGCGTTGGTATATTTGTGCAAAAAAAAGCTTCAGCCCCTGGTTTAGATTTGTCAACGCTGTATCCCTTTGAATTGGACGGATTTCAGACTGAGGCGATCGCCGCACTCAATGCCGACAAGTCTGTGGTGGTGGTGGCTCCAACGGGTTCTGGCAAAACGTTAATTGGAGAATATGCCATTGCGCGGGCGCTGTCTCGGGGTAAGCGCGTGCTGTACACGACGCCCCTTAAGGCGCTTTCTAATCAAAAGCTGCGAGATTTTCGCCATCAGTTTGGCGTGGATAAAGTGGGGCTGGTGACGGGCGATCTCTGCATTAACCGAGATGCGCCCATTTTGGTCATGACCACCGAGATTTTTCGCAATATTCTCTACGGCACTTTTACCGAGGTAATTGAGACGGCTCTCACAGATGTGGAGGCTGTGGTGCTAGACGAATGCCACTACATGAACGATCGCCAGCGCGGGACGGTCTGGGAAGAATCCATTATTTATTGCCCACCCAACATTCAGCTCATTGCGCTTTCTGCCACTATCGCCAACGCCGAGCAGCTCACCCACTGGATTGAATGGGTTCATGGCCCCACTCAGCTAATCCAGTCTGACTGGCGACCTGTGCCCCTTCAGTTTCACTTTGGCAACCATCAGGGGCTATTTCCGCTGTTGAACCAGCAGCGTACCAAGCTCAACCCCAAGCTTAAGGCGCTGCCGTCTAAGCAGCGGGGGGGGCGATCGCGCAGTCCCCGGAGCGCATCGCCTGACCCCTATTCGGTCATTGCGGCGCTTCAGCAGCGGCAAATGCTGCCTGCTATTTACTTTATCTTCAGTCGGCGGGGCTGTGACCAGGCCGTCCTTGCCACCCGAGAGCTTAAGCTTCTGCTAAATGCCGAGGAATCGGCTCAGCTTAAGGTGCGCCTTGCTCAATTCACGGCGCTGTACCCAGAACTGGCTCAGTCCCCTGTATTAGACGGTATCCGTCGGGGTGTAGCGCCGCATCATGCGGGGCTTCTACCCGCGTGGAAGTCGTTGGTCGAAGAACTATTTCAGCAGGGCTTTATTAAAGTCATTTTTGCGACTGAAACCCTTGCGGCAGGCATTAATATGCCCGCGCGCACCACCGTTATTTCTAGCCTCTCCAAGCGCACCGATCTGGGCCATCGCCTTCTTAACGCATCGGAATTTTTGCAAATGTCGGGTCGAGCCGGACGGCGCGGCATGGATGTTTTAGGCCATGTTGTCACGCTCCAGACCGCCTTTGAAGGCGCGAACGAAGCCGCCTACCTCGCCACGATGGGCGCAGACCCTCTGGTCAGCCAGTTCACCCCCAGCTACGGCATGGTGCTGAATTTGCTGCAAACCCGCACTCTCGAAGAATCACGGGCGCTGATTGAGAAAAGCTTTGGGCAGTATATTGCCATGCGGCAACTGGCACCCCAACAGCAGGCGATCGCCGACCTAGAGCGAGAAATCGACGAACTCCAGCAAAAGGCGGCGACCGTCAATCTGACGCAGATCCAGCAGTACAGCAAACTGAAGGGTCGCCTCAAAGAAGAACAGCGCTTACTTAAAGTGTTAGAGTATCAGGCCGAAGAGGTTTGCCTTCAGGACACTCTTCAGACACTGTCGCAGATTGTGCCTGGGGCGGTTCTGCTCCTCAAGCCAATAGGCAAGGGCAATTCGGGGGGTGATAGCCCGCTTAGCGCTCTACTGATAGAGCGACTGACTGGCAGTGGTCAACTCCCGCACTTTTTATGTTTGCGCCAAGATAACGTTTGGTGTGTTGCCACCTGCCGAGATGTCTTGAGCATTCAGACTATGGCAACAAAAGGAATTGAAGCCATTTCTATCCCAAAAGACTGGTCCTTTAAGCCAGGGCATACGCGCCCTGGAGAACCCCAAACCACCGAAATGGCTCAGAAAATTCCGTTATTGACGCGAGAAATTCCGCCAGAGCTTGAGGGGCAGCAGACACGCATTGATGCCGTAGAGGCACAGATTCGGTCTCACCCTGCCCACGTTACCCAGAAGCAGCACCCAATTTTTCTGCGGCTCAATCAGCGTATTGATCGGCTGCAATCTCACCTGCGCGATCGCAAGGCCAAACTGTACCATCAGTCTCAGCAGCGCTGGCAAGACTTTTTGTGCCTGGTCAAGCTTTTGCGTCAGTTTGAGGCGCTCGATCACCTTCAGCCCACCAACCTAGGTAAAACCGCCGCCCTGCTGCGAGGCGAAAATGAACTGTGGCTGGCCTTAGTGCTGCGCTCTGGTGAGTTTGAAGCCTTGGCTCCCCATCATCTTGCGACGGCCTGTGCTGCCCTGGTTGCCGAAAACAACCGCTCTGATAGTTGGGTGCGGTACACCGCAGCCGCGCCAGTGCAGAAGGCGCTAGAATCGCTTCGCTCCCTGAAACGACAGCTCATCCAGGCACAGCACAAAGAAGGCGTAACGCTTCCGGTCTGGCTAGAGACTGAGCTAATTGGCATGATTGAGCAGTGGGCTTCCGGTGTAACTTGGGCAGAACTGTGTGGGGGTACCAGTCTCGACGAAGGAGATATTGTGCGAATCTTGCGGCGAACCGTCGATATTTTGTCTCAAATCCCCAATGTGCCCTACCTTTCGCCGGAACTACGCCAGAATGCGCGGCGGGCTGTACAGGTGATTGATCGCTTTCCTATTAATGAAATGGATTCTCTGCGAGAACCCATCGAAACGGATCTTTCTACCTAGCATGAAAGCGCTTTATCAAGCCACTTCACCAACTCTACTCATTCATATTTTTGTAGGTTGCCACCGCAGAGGGTGAAAGCTGATTGAGATACTTAAAGATCCAATACTTAAAGACCGTATCTAGCATCACAGGAAATGTCGCAATAAACATACTAATCACATTTTGATTGGGCGGTAGGCCAAAATGTTCAAAGGTACTTTCCATAATGACCTCCCAACCGTGAGGAGAGTGAAATCCAACAAAGACATCTGTAAAGAGAATGATAATAAATGCTTTCGCGCTATCGCTGAGTCCATAAATCACCTCATCAATCCAGGTTTTTAGCGTTGCAATCTCCTGCCGTCCTGTTAAGATGAGCACCGAAAAAACGATGAGTGAGATGAAATCTGCAAAGATATTTTTGAGTGGCTCCTTTAGCTCTTTCTGTAAATCTTGCTTCACCTCAATGGCTTTTTCTTTGAGGGCTAACTCGATCTCCTGGGCAGAGCGTGTTGTGGCAGTAAAGAGATTTTGAAACTTTAGCTTTTCCTCAAAAGACACCATTTGTGTGACAAACTTTTCTTCGACCCTTGGGTTAACCCAAGCCTCAACCTGAACCGCACCTTTAAGGTGATCTACGATAGGCCCTACTAACACAGCTTTAGAAATCTGCTGGGTTAGCAGCGGCAAAATAATGAGCAGCAGCAAAAATCGAGTGGCAGAACGCGTTCGGGCACGAGCCGTCCGAAAGTCTTGAACCATCTCTTCTTCTGTCTGAGGACTGGGGTCAATTTCTCGGCGGAAGCGATCGACAGTCTTAAAAATTGAACGGGGAATAAATCGTCCTCCGGTCGCCTTGCTGCCTTCCTGGCGACCGCTGGCAGTATCACCATCAAAGCGATTGAACGCGCCTTGACCCGACTGAAGCGATGGTGATGAGGGCTGACCATTTGCCGTAAGGTTTGACCTGGGTAAATCTGTGCCACCGGATGAAATGGCGGACTGAGGGGGGAGTCGCCAAGGTTCGTACCGCGTTAAGACAGAATCTATAAACTGGAGTTTCCCTAACATTTCTTGAGACAGGTCAACGGTTGAGGCGCTAACCGAAATGTACTGATCGTTTGAAAGAGTGTACTCAGTGGTAAATGAATTGGTGTCTGCTGCTGCTGCAACTGTCCGCTGACGGCTATAGTCTGGGGATGCTTTTGGATTATTGCTACTGCCTGATGCAGGAGGCAGATCTGGCTCAACCACGGGGCTACAAAACCGATATTCGGTGAGCCGCATTCGGATGGTTCTGAGATGCCGACTGATTTGCGTCTGGAGATAGGCCGAAATCGCGCCTTCTCCTTGAGCATAGAGATCAATGGTGGTTCCGCTAGAGTATTGGTCTTCTAGACGTTTGATAGCTTGAGCTGCCTCGTAGGCTTCGTTTAGCGCCCGTTCAGGCGTTTTGCGATACCACTGCTCTGCTGCAGTTAGAGATTGTTTCAGTCGAGACCACACAGAACGATTCATTGGAGATTGAAATGACACGTTAAATTGAGTATGCCGTATCCTATCAAATCTGAATTTTGTTCAGCGTGTATCTTTTATGTTTTTCTGGGTGACGGGTTCTGTTGGGTCTGGCAAAACAGCAGCGCTGATTGCGCAGCTTGAGCAGTGGAATAGTGAGCTGTTTAGAGTTCCCCAAGGGATGGATGCCCAGAGGAGGGGTTTGCCCGCTATGTTGCCAACGGCACAGCGCCAAAGCCCTCTAGCCCAAACGCTTTCAGGCCAGACGCTTTCAGGCCAGACGCTGTTAATGTTTGCAGCCAATGCAGATAATCGAAGCGTTTTAATGCGGCGCACTGCTGGGCAAATGAAGGGACGCAGCAACATTACGTCTACGACTCCGTTGGCTTTTTTTGAGTCGGAGGTGCAGCTTTTTTGGCCGCTGGTGATTGGGCAGCTCAATTTGCGCGGCTATTTCCCGTACCGTCTACGCCCTGAAACTGAGCAGGCTTTGGCGTTTCGGCTGTGGGGTACAGCCTCTCTGGCACAACTGCGGAACCATGAAGGGGTTCCGCCCGATCGCTGGGTGCGTCGAATTTTAGATTTAATTCAGCTTGCGGCTTTTAGCGGTACGCCCTTTACGGCGATCGCAGCACGCCTCAAAACAGGCTCTACGACTCTAACCCTCCCACCTCCTCTGGCAGAGTTAGTCCAGCAGATGGCCTTAGAGTGGCAGAACTGGTGCTTAACGCGCGGGGTTTTGACCTATGGGCTGATTACGGATTTATTTTGGCAGTACATACTGCCCCATCCCATCTATCGCAGCCAGTTGCCTCTACGCTTTGGCGCGATCGCCGCTGATGATGTCGAAAACTATCCGGCGATCGCGCGAACCTTCTTTGAGACAGCAATGGATTTGGCGTTACCCAGCGTCTTCACCTACAGCGAGTTGGGCGGCATCCGCGATGGGCTAGGGGCAGATTCTGGCTATTTGCTGGGGCTAAAGCAGCGCTGTACAGAAATTGTCTTGCCTATGACCGCAGGTTTAGCAGAAGCCGCTCAGGTCTCAATTTCAGAGATACCTTTGGCGCTCCAGCAGGCCAACGTTCACCAACAGCCTCAATTTTATGCCCTCAAAACCACCTCTCGCATTGAGCTACTGCAAACGGTGGCACAGCAGGTGGCAAATTCGATCCAGGCTGGAGAGATCTTACCCCAGGAGGTTGCCATTATTGGCCCTGGCTTAGATCCCCTGGCGCGCTACGGCATTATCGAAACCCTCCACAAAGCCGGAATTGCCGTCGAGTCTTTACGCGACCAGCGACCCATTCAAAGTACGGCAATGGTGCGATCGCTCCTCACCCTTTTGGCGCTCATCTATCCAGGACTAGGGCATCTGCTCGAAGCCGAGCAAATTGCCGAAATGCTGGTAGTCTTAACCACGCCCAACGCCGCTACAGCGGCACTCGAAGGCCGTGATACCATCGATCCGATTCGGGCAGGGCTATTGGCCGATTTCTGCTTCCGTCCCCATCCAAAGCATCCAGAACTGCTGCCTATTGAGGTCTATGCGCGCTGGGATCGCATCGGCTATAGCGCCGCCAAAGCTTACGAAACCCTCCGGCAGTGGATTGCCCAACAGCAGGGGACGCTCAGCGCTCAGACTGACCCGACCGCCCAGGACTATTCTGCAGCCTACCTCACCCTCAGCCCTGTTTTTGTCTTAGATCGCGCTATCCAAACCTTTCTCATGACGCGCCCCTTAAGCGTTGATCAGCTTGCGGTATTGCGGGAACTCATTGAAACCGCTCAGCATTACTGGGACGTCGATACGCGCCTCCGCAAAATTGAAAAGTCCTGGCTCACTTTGCCAGAAACCGTCAGCGATTTTATTGGGCTTCTGCATCGTGGCGTGGTGACGGCGAATCCTTACCCAACCACTGTTGCCCAACAGTCTCGCCCTTCTGTTGTTTTGGCGACGACGTTTCAGTACCTCAACGCCCATCTCACCCATCGCTGGCAGTTTTGGCTAGACTCAGGCTCTCAGCTCTGGCAGTACAGTGGCGATTTTGAACTGTGGGGCGCAGCCTTATTTCTAAACGCCGCTGGTGCTCTCAATACCGAAAGCTCACCTAACCCTGAAGCCCCTATGCAGCCGTCTAACCCGCGCCTGCGGAATACCCTCCTCAACGTATTAGGCAGGGTGCAAGAACGGGTATACCTTTGCCACAGCGAGCTTGCCGTGAACGGACAGCCCCAGCTCGGGCCATTAATGCCCTGGATTGATTTTGCCCTGCCCCTCGAAATTTATGAACCGATCTAAGATGCTGACTTCTCAGTCAGCTTTAAGCATCGCTCAGGATAAAATGCTAGCATTAATACTACGCATGCTAAGTATTTGAGATGGCGACTCTATCGATCGCAAATTCTGCTCTAGACCCGTGGCAAGATATTCTTGCCCCTCATAGTTTCGGCTATCGCGTGAAGCTGCTGTCTCAGCTCCAGACGCGTAAGTTTCAAGAACAGCTTGATCCGCTAGGGTTGACGCCTTTTCATTGGGTTGTTCTGTGCTGTCTTTGGCGAGAGGATGGCTTGGCGATTTCTAGCCTCAGTGAGCAGCTTCAGCAGGTGGGTGGCACGTTAACAGGTGTTCTCAATCGAATGGAGGAGCGTGGGTTAGTGGTGCGTCAGCAGGACGAGCAAGACCGCCGCATCTGTCGAATTTGGCTCACAGAGGCAGGGCGATCGCTTCAGGACACCCTACCTCCCATCGCCTTAGCGCTTCGAGAAGAGACCATGCACGGGTTCTCAGAAGCAGAATGCCAGCAGTTCTCAGCACTGCTGAATCGCGCCATCAAAAATCTCTCTTAAAGCGCTAATCCGTTGAAATACAGTTCTTACTTTGGGTATAGTAAACTTTTATAAACATTACGCATACTAAATAAACGGATAGAAAAGAAGTGATTTCGGGTCTGAGTACCGCTGAAATACTACGCACTCTTAGCAATGGCACTGAGATTTTAAGTTTTTCATTTTGCTGAACGTTTGAGGCTTTGTATGGAACCCCTTGAAGATCTTGAAGATAATAAATTGATCAATGGACGGCAGCCTAAAGCGTTATTTGTGTCTAACGGTCAATCAACGGATCAGTTTACATCTGCCACCCTTATGTTAGATAAGCCAGTGGTTACAGAGGGTGAAGCGCGTCTTGTGATGCCAGACCCATCTCCAGAGTCAGCCCCTTCCTTTAAGCTTGAGCCACAGGCTGTTCCTGATGCTGTTGCCGAGATCGAGACAGCAACAGTACCTGAAGTCGCAGATATTTCTCGAAAAGGGGCACAAAGGCGATCGCGCCGTTTTATTGCCCTAGCGGCTGTTGGCATTGGTGCAGTAACCGCAGGGTTTTACGGCTACCATTGGTTCCAGTTTGCAGCGGCTCACGAGACGACGGATAACGCCGCGATCGCAGGCCATATTCACACCATCAGCTCACGGGTGAATGGCACTATTTCTGAGGTGCTTGTGCAGGAAAATCAGGTTGTTCAAAAAGGTCAGGTTTTAATTCAGCTTGACCCTAGAGATTTTGCAGTTGCCGTTGAGCAGGCTCAGGCGGCTTTAGATGCAGCCCTTCGGAAGGCCAGTTCTGCTCAATCTAGCATTGGCGTAACGGCGCAGACCGCCCAAGGGCAAACCGCCCAGGCCGAAGGCGATGTAGGCAGTGCGATCGCCGCCATCGACAGTGCCAAAGCCCTGCTCAATGAGGCGCAGGCGGGGGTGCCTACGGCAGAAGCTGAGGTTAAAGAAGCCCAAGCTGGGGTTTCGGTCGCACAGTCACAGGTGACGCAGGCGCAGGCTAATCTGCAAAAGCTAGAGGCTGACTATCAGCGTTATGTCAGCCTCTATGCCAGTGGAGCCATTGCTAAGCAGCAGCTAGATACCGCTAAAAACGCTTATGCTGTCGCGCTTTCTGCTCAGAGTAGTGCTCAACAGGGGGTGCTCCAGGCGCGGGCGCGGGTGGCTCAGTCCCAGCAAGGGGTAAGTGGCGCTCAGGCTAAAGTGGCGCAGGCACAGCAGGGCATTGTCTTGGCTCAAGCAAATCTCGCTAAATCTCGCGGGGGCCTAGAGCAGGCGGGTGCAGGCACCTTACAAACTCAGGTCAGCCAAGGGGACTACGCAGCGGCTAAGGCGGCGATCGCCCAAGCCCAAGCCAATCTTAAGGCCGCTCAACTCCAGCTTTCCTATACCCGCATTACGGCACCCACCGCAGGGCGGATTGGTCGCAAAAGTGCTGAAATCGGGCAGCGTGTCCAGTCCGGTAGCCAACTGATGGCGGTCGTCGATCCGCAAGTTTGGGTGACGGCCAATTTCAAAGAAACTCAGCTTGAACGCCTTCAGCCTAAAGAATCCGTAGAGGTCAAGGTAGACGCGTTTCCAAAACATGCATTTCTAGGCCATATCGAAAGCGTTTCCCCCGCATCTGGTGCGCAATTTTCACTCTTGCCGCCCGATAATGCCACGGGCAACTTCACCAAAATTGTTCAGCGAGTCCCCGTCAAAATCATCCTTGACCCCAATAGCATCAAAGGTTACGAGTCTCGTATTAGCCCAGGAATGTCTGCTGAGGTGAGCGTCACGGTTCGATAGATTGTTGAAATTTTGTTCTGCGCCTTTTGTTCTCAGCAATAACGCTTATGGCTTCTACACACTCAATGCCCCTTCAGAAAGAGCCGAACGCTGCCCCAAGCGTCTCGCTCAAAAGCTGGATTGGCGTCATTGCTGCGATGCTCGGCGCGTTTATGGCAATTCTGGATATCCAGATTACCAACTCCTCGCTAAAAGAAATCCAGGCGGCCTTGGGAGCCACCCTCGAAGAAGGCTCTTGGATATCAACCTCGTACCTTGTTGCTGAAATTGTGGTCATTCCCCTAACGGGCTGGCTTGCACGCGTGTTTTCAACGCGACTTTACCTACTGGTGAATGCGAGCCTATTTTTATTCTTTTCAATCTGCTGTGCGTGGTCTTGGAATCTTTACTCCATGATTGGCTTTCGGGCGCTGCAAGGGTTTACGGGTGGGGTTCTCATCCCGATGGCCTTTACCATTGTGCTGACTACGCTTGCCCCAGCACAGCAGCCCGTTGGTCTTGCTATTTTTGGCTTGACGGCAGTTTTTGCCCCCACCATTGGCCCCACCATTGGCGGGTGGCTCACCAATAATTTTGGCTGGGAATACATTTTTTATCTCAACCTCGTACCAGGGCTGCTGCTGATTGCTGGTGTAGCCTACGGTATTCCGGCGCGTCCCATGCAGCTTAAGTTACTCAAGCAGGGCGACTGGTGGGGCATTTTAGCCATGGCAGTTGGACTGGGCAGCATCCAGATTGTTTTAGAAGAAGGGAGCCGCAAGGACTGGTTTAGCTCAGATTTCATTGTGCGGCTGACCGTGATTGGTGTTGTCTTTTTATCCGCATTTTTCTGGATTGAGCTAACGCGATCGCAGCCGTTCATCAATCTGCGCCTATTCAATCGGCGCAACTTTGGTTTTACCTCTATTATTAGCCTTGCCTTGGGGCTAGGGCTGTACGGCTCTGTCTATATTCTGCCGCTGTATCTGTCTCAAATTCAGGGCTATGACCCCATGCAAATTGGGGAAGTGATTATGTGGGCGGGGCTACCCCAGCTTTTTGTCGTGCCCTTTGTGCCCAAACTCATGCAGCGCTTTGATGTGCGCCTGGTCATGGCAGTGGGGATAAGCCTCTTTGCCATTAGCTGCTTTATGAATGCTGGTATGAGCAATGATACAGGCATGGATCAGCTTCGCTGGTCTCAGATTGTGCGGGCATTGGGTCAGCCATTGGTCATGGTGCCACTGTCCTCCGTTGCTACCAGCGGAATCGAAAAGGAGCAGGCGGGTTCTGCCTCAAGCTTATTCAACATGATGCGGAACCTAGGTGGCTCGATTGGCATTGCCGCCCTAGCCACCCTTCTGCTTCAGCGCGAAAAGCTCCACTCCAACCGAATTGGAGAGGCTGTTTCTATGTTTAGCACTGCCACACAGCAGCGCCTAGATCAGATGACGCAGGTTTTTCTGAGCCAAGGCTTTTCTCCAGAGATTGCCCACAATCAGGCGATCGCCTCTATCGACGGCATCGTGCGCCGCGAAGCCTACATCATGGCCTACAACGACTGCTTTTACTTCATTGGCTGTGCGCTGCTTTTGAGCGGATTGACCGTGATCTTTTTGAAAAAACCTCAGGTTGTCTCAGGCTCAGGTGGTCATTAGATCTGTCGGCGCTGGTGCCGCTATTCTAAAATATCTAAGCGTACCGAAGAAACGCCAGAGCTAACCGTCCCCAAAATCTGAGCCGCACCGCGTGAGAGATCTAAAACGCGATCGCCCACAAAGGGTCCACGGTCATTAATGCGAACGACCACAGACCGCCCGTTATCGAGATTGGTCACGCGCACCTTTGTGCCAAATGGCAAATAGCGATGGGCGGCGGTGAGGGCGTACTGGTTAAAGACTTCGCCGTTGGCGGTGTAGTTGCCATCAAACCCAGGGCCATACCAAGAGGCCATTCCCTGAACTTGAAACCGAATGGGTCCCATGGCTAGGGTCTGCACATCTTTCGGCTTAGGCATTCCCTCAACGGTTTTAAGGGGAGCCGCATTGCCCAACTGGTAGCGCAGTCGATTTGCAACCTGAAGCGCATCTTTTGCTGCGTCTTTGCTGGCGCTGGGCAACTGCGTATTGTGCGCCGTCACCTCAATCAGGTGTTGGTTATTAGCCTGCACTAAATAGCTTTGGCGTTTCTCGCTCCAAACCACCTTAATAGAGTTTGCAATGGCTTGAGCATCAGTGCCCGATGCTGCCAACTGATTGAGCTTTCCGGCAATGGTGGTTGCACGCCAAATCGGGTCAGCGACCGTTCTTGAAGAGGAGTTTGCGATCGCCGCAAGCTTAGAAGGGTCTAGTTCAGCGGTTGCAACTTTCACCCCTTCAGGGTTTGCAGCACTTTTCTCAGCACCCAAAAAAGTAACGATAGGAATATTGCGGACGTAAACTGTAGTCGCCTGTCGCCCATTCTTTTGATGCACCATCACCCGTGCAACAGCAGGCTCAGAGGCTGTAGAGAAAGACTGGCGCTCTCCCACTTTTGTGGCGCTAGCAGTCTGCACCTGTTGCGCAATCTTTGTCGCAGTTTCAGAAGCAGACGCCTGCGCTGAATTAGAAGAAGGTTGGTTGGCAGTGTTATGCTGCTCAGGGCTTGCATCACTAGATGTTATTTCACCAGCGACCGTTACGGTCAAAGCTGCGGCAAGGCCAGTCAAGATAATTTGGTTCATAGATCGTCCGTTGAGGAGGGCAGTGTTGAGAACCGAGTCGTGGCATCCACAAGAGCGCTTTAGCGTCTTTTCCTAACTCGTACTCGTTCCGAATTCGCTCTTTACTACCGGAACAGTCTTACCCTATCATGACTCCCTTGACTCGGGGATCAGGGTATTCCCTGAAGGGATCCAACCTAAGCAACAACGCATAGCTGAGGATCCCTCAAAAACAGAACAGGCCAACTTAGGCCAAATCCCCTCACAAGCTAACTTTGAGATGATTCTTAATAGCTCTCTCATTCATTAGTATTTCTTATAATGTTTTGGTTTAATATTTGATTTTTTGAACATTTTTCTGTCTCAAGAGAGTGCTCAAATCGCACTTTTGCCATCTCGATTAAGCATGATTTCCCTTGCTGCGTAAAAATACGGGGGTTTAAAGGACTAATTTGCGTATATTTACGCAGTGCGAAAGAAGCATCTAGGGCGATGTCCTAGAGAAAAACCCGAATGCAGAGTCTTTCTAGAGATAAAATACTCTCTGACCTTAAGCGTCTTCTGGCCTTAAGCATCTATTGCCTACTCTATATATAGGCATTCGGATTTGCCTTCAGTCTCTTGTATGGCACGGCCTGTCTAAATCTACTCACTAAGGGTTTAACCACACATTTCTATGGATTATCGTGACGCTGGGGTCGATGTTGAGGCGGGGAGAGATTTTGTCCGCCAAATTAAGGGAATGGTGGAGCGCACGGCGCGTCCAGAAGTATTGGGTGGCCTAGGTGGGTTTGGTGGACTTTTTCGCTTACCTAAAGGCTATGACGAGCCCATCTTAGTTTCAGGTACGGATGGCGTTGGTACCAAGCTAAAGTTAGCCCACGAACTCAATCAACACCGCACGGTGGGCATTGATCTAGTCGCCATGTGCGTGAATGACGTGTTGACCTGTGGTGCAGAACCGCTATTTTTTCTAGACTATGTGGCGACGGGTAAGTTAGAACCACAGCAGCTAGTGCAGGTGGTAGAAGGTATTGCCAAGGGTTGTGAGCTATCAGGCTGCGCCCTTTTGGGCGGCGAAACGGCAGAAATGCCTGGTTTCTACCAGCCCAATGAGTATGATTTGGCGGGTTTCTGTGTTGGCATTGTCGAGGAGCGCAATCTGCTAGACGGATCTCGCATTCAAATAGGGGACGTGGCGATCGGGCTAGCCAGTAGCGGTGTGCATAGCAATGGCTATAGTCTGGTTCGCAAAATTGTGAAGGATGGTGGCTTTAGCTGGGGCGATCGCCCCACCCTCTTCAGCGGACAATCTTTAGGTGAAGTGTTTCTCACCCCCACCCAACTCTATGTCAAGGCAGTTTTGGCCGCGCGGGCTTCAGGACTTGAGATTCACGGCATGGCTCACATTACGGGGGGTGGCCTGCCCGAAAACCTGCCGCGATGTTTAAGACAAGATCAGGCGATCGCTCTAGACCCAACAGCGTGGCCTACCCAGCCCGTATTCGAGTGGTTAGCAGAAGCCGGCGACGTTGCCGCAACAGACATGTTTAACACCTTTAACATGGGAGTCGGCTTTGTCGTCATTGTGCCTGCAACCCAGTCAGAACAGGTGATGTCTTGGTTTATCAGTCAGCAAATTAACGCCCATGCGATCGGTAGCGTCACGTCGGGCAATCAAAACCTCATTGGGCTTCCCGTGTAACCGAGTTTTAAAAGTCTATTGCTCATTGGGAATCATTGCGCCAAACGGATTCCCAATCTGGGCAGTTGTTACCTTCCTCAACGCCGTAGGGATGCATTGCGCAAACCAATATATTTCCCCCGTAGGCTTCCCCATGGTAGTGGTTACAGCCAACGCAATTGGGGTGATCTTGTAGTGCAGGCGTAACGGTCTGCACAAAGGGACGACTCGTATCGCCAATCAGGTCTTCAATCTCACCCAGCCAATCTAGAACTGGCTCTAGATAAAAATCTAAAGCGACTTCCATCTCAACGGAGACATCCTCAATCTCTTTCACCAGGGTTTCACAGCCCTGATAAATTAGATTGCCCATCCATACTGCGGTTTCGTCAATTGCCTTGTAAAAATCGTTCATTTTCAACACCTAAGCGCTGCCATGAGCAAGCTACAAAACCCATAAACCTAATGCTGCTTTAACCTCAATGCTTAGTCAGCATTAGGTTCAACATCTTCAATAGACAAAATCTCGATTTTTTGGGGCTTCTCACCCTCTGGTGCAGATCCCGTCGAACTAGGCGATTGAGGCATCCAAATGTCAAAAAACTTTGAGGCTTCTCCCGCCGTATCTTCGCCACGACGAATTAAATCATCCGCCAATGCCTGAGCCTTGCCCTGAATGTCTCCGGCCTGTTCGCCAGCATAAGATGCTAACCCGACACCCAAGTAAAACGCTTTCTTAAGGGTATCTGTCAGATTTTCCATTGCTCGCTCAAGCCCTTCTAAGTGCTATGTTTACCATGTCAAAACGACCCTTCTAAAAAGGCGACTCGGAGTCCACGCCTGTTACAAGCATCCCGTATTGCTGCTACCTTCCGGTTCTGACAAAGTTGAGGCGTTGTTACCGCATGGGTCCGAGTCTAGAACTAGTCTAGCATTGTTCTGGTTCTGGCGAGTGGCACGGTGCTAAAATGCCAAGATTCATGGGTACAAACCCTTAAAATCTATGGTTCAGCTGGGCTTAGCCGCCCTAAATGTTGTGACCTATCTAAAGCGCGATGCTGTTTATTTTGCCCCAAAGATAATCTGTGCATAAACTTCAGGGTAGACTAGCCTCGATTCATTCAGAACAGGGTGCCTCCATGACTCAACCCGTAACAGATGAACAGGCACTCTCTCCGCTAGATCGGCTGCTGTGGGCTATTACTGGCCTACTTTTAACCATCAGCGGTATTTTTATCGAGGTGTCTATCCCTCTGCCTCAGCTGCTGTGGCCTATTGACTGGAGTAAGGTGCAGACCTACTCTCTCGGCGTCACGCTACAGGTGGGAGCCGTTTTGTTAGTGGGCTGTATGGCAGGTCGAAATGCAGCAACGCTTTCGCAAATTGCATACTTGGCTTTAGGGTTAAGTGGTCTCCAGGTTTTTGCTCACGGTGGTGGGTTAACGTACTTAAAGGAGCCGACCTTTGGCTACTTGTTAGGGTTTCTGCCTGCCGCCTGGGTCTGCGGTACTGTTGCCTTTCGACAGCGACGGCGGATTGAAACGCTTATCGAGAGCTGTCTATATGGCCTATTGGCAATTCATTTCGTTGGGCTGACCTACTTGACGATTCTGTCTGTGTTTAGAATTACCACAGCCAACTGGTGGAATGCCGTTTTGCAATATTCCATTTATCCGTTGCCAGGTCAATTTATTATTGTATGCACCGTCGCGGCCTTGGCATATCTTCTGCGTGTTTTGCTGTTTTATTAGCAGGACATTGAGCAAATAGGGTTATGAAATTAAAGAAAAATCCAATGTTTTGGCTGGCTTCTGCACTTAGTTTTTTGCTGGATTATCTATCAAAGCAATGGGTGGTTACACACTTTCAGCTCAGCAATCCGCCTGAATCATGGTCAATATTGAAAGGGGTATTTCATCTTACCTATGTCGTGAACCGTGGGGCAGCTTTTAGCATGTTTCAAGGAGAAGGCTGGCTGCGGTGGCTGTCGTTGATGGTGACGTTAGCGCTCATTTACTATGGCCTGTTTGGTTCACCTCTACGGGCTTGGGAACAGGCAGGCTATGGATTTTTGCTGGGTGGTGCTGCCGGAAATGGTATCGATCGCTTGTTGATGGGGCATGTCGTAGATTTTTTAGATTTTCGGCTCATCAACTTTCCAGTCTTTAACCTTGCGGATATTGCCATTAATATTGGTCTAGTTTGCTTATTTATTTCGCTTTGGCGTAAGCCTGAAGCGAGTAAGCCGCCATCCGTCACTGATTAAGCCTGAAGCGACCTTATTTACTGCGAATCTAGAAGAAATAGGAGCAGAATAAATGGCTTTTGTTGAAAGTAAACTCGGTCATCGAGTCGTGTTTAACAGCTTTTTTGGCCCTGTAAACTTTGAGCCAGGTCTAAACAGCGATATCCATGACAGGCTTTGGAAAAATCTGAAGATGAATAACTTAGATGTCCAAGCTTTATTAGAAAAAGGTTTGCTTGTTGAAAGGACAGAGACGGCTGAAGCAACAATCTAAGATGACGCGATATTCTGCTGGGCAATCCAGTTCTGAATAAGAGGATTGACCTGCTCGGGGGCTTCATCTTGGGGGCAGTGACCTACCCCTTCTAGGGCGATAAAGTCCGTCACTGCTGAAAATTTGCCATAGGCTTTGCCTAGGTGAATGGGTTCCCAGGGGTCTTGGGCACCCCAGATACACAGCACTGGGCAACTTAATTGCGGCAGTAAGTCTTCGGCAAGAGGGCCGTGAGAGTATTGAATAAAGGCTAAAAATACGTCGGCGGCACCAGGGTCTTGGGCAGGACACATGAGAAGCTCAATGAGTTCATCGGTCACAGCTTCGGTGCGGGCGTAGGCTTTTTGAAGGATGCTGCGAACCACGGCAGGACGTGCCAACCGCCCAAAGAAGAAATGTCCAAGGGGGCGCACTGCCAGAATTTTCTGAAACCAAGGCGAAAAAGTACGCTGAGGCCATGGGAGTGCTTGGCGCTTACGTTCGTGCAGCATCCGCAATGAGCAGTTGAGCATGACAACCCCCAAGACCTGATGAGGTGAAGTGACGGCGGCCTGGAGCGCAACGATACAGCCGATAGAGTTGCCGACGAGGAATGCGGGTTCGCCGATGACCTGTTGGCTAAAGTCTAGGACGAGCTGCGCCCAGGTTTCAAAGCTATAGGCGAGTGCTGGGGTGGGGGTAGGCTTAGCAGAAAGGCCAAAGCCGAGAAGATCGATCGCATATACGCGATGATCTATGCCCAGTTCTGGCAGATTTTTGCGCCAGTGGTCAGAAGATGCCCCAAAGCCGTGGATTAAGACCAACACAGGCCCAGTCGAACCCGTGGACTGGTAGCGAATGGTGTGACCTTGCCACTGCCATTGATGCGTTTGAGATTTGCTAAGGGTGCTGACGGTCATGATGGGGATAATGTTTGTCACTCAGCTTCTATTGTGACTTTGTTCTGGGTTTTGGGTGGGGAGATTAATTTGCTAGAATGGTGATGAAGCATTTGGTCAATTACTCTATGCGCCTGAAATCTTGGGAGTCGCCCCGCAGTGGGCCGCGACGCAATAATAAGTCTAAACAGGCTTCGGCACGCGTTAGACAGCTTAAAAAGCAAACTCAGCAGCTTCGCAAACGCCTTAAGTCCAATGACAAAGGCTCTGCCAAACCCTCAGGAAATATCCCTGGGGGTTTTGTTTTGGGCTGTACTCTTCAACACCAGCTACTGTGCTCAAGATAGGATGGAGGTACTATCATCTTCAATGTGTTTTTCCATGCAGCGATCGCCCCAATCTTCCCCGCGCGAATATCAAGCCACAGACGACATCGCGCAGGGGCAACGAATCGACCGTTGGTTGGCATCTGAGGCGGCAGACTTATCGCGATCGCAGCTTCAAAAGCTCATCGACCAAGGGCAGGTGCAGGTCAACCGTTCAACCTGTGACTCCAAAAAATATGAGGTGCAGCCAGGCGATGTGATTACGGTAACAGTGCCACCCCCCACGGCACTTAACTTAGAGCCGGAAGATATTGCGTTAGACATTCTGTACGAAGATGCCCATCTCATTATTTTAAATAAACCCATTGGGACGGTCGTTCACCCAGCACCCGGTCATGCAACCGGAACCTTAGTTCATGCCCTGCTGGCACACTGCCAGTCCGCAGACAAGCTAGAGACTAGCCTCTCAGGCATCGGCGGCGTTCAGCGACCTGGGATTGTGCATCGGCTCGATAAAGACACCAGTGGGGCATTGGTCATTGCTAAAACAGATCAGGCACACCAGCATTTACAGGCTCAAATCCAGGCTAAAACAGCTCAAAGAGAATATTTAGGGGTTGTTTACGGTAAGCCACCTCAAGAATCGGGCATTATTGATCGCCCCATTGGCAGACATCCGGTAGACCGCAAAAAAATGGCTATTGTGCCCGAAGAGAAAGGCGGACGCGCTGCTAGAACCCACTGGGCGATTAAACAGCGGCTGGGCAATTTTACGCTGATGCATTTCCGCTTAGAAACGGGTCGCACCCATCAAATTCGAGTCCATTGTGCAGATCTGTGTTGCTCTATTGTGGGTGACCCGCTCTATGGCAGAGGGCGAGAGATTGGCGTAAACCTCAAGGGTCAGGTGCTCCATGCGTGGCGCTTAAGCGTTCAGCATCCTATTACCGAAGCGTGGATTCAGGTTGAAGCGCCGTTGCCACCTGAGTTTTTGAAAGTGCTTAAAATATTGGAGCAGAGAAGCGCTTAGTGAAAACATAAAAAATTGGCTGTGCATGTTTAGGCACAGCCAATTTTTTATGTTTTGATAATCCATGCTCCTAAGGCAAGATGGTACAGGTCTATCAAGGAGAAAAAGCTGTGGGTGCTGGCATGATGCGCTACGGAGGGTTAGCCATGGCGATCGCCATGGGTCTCATCCTCCGCTTTTGGAACCTAGACCTCAAACCGCTCTGGCTAGACGAAACCATCACGCTCCTGTTTGCGCTCGGAAGACGCTATGACGACATTCCGCGTGAGGTGTTGCTGCCCCTGGGCGAATTGCTGCAAACTCTCACTTGGCAGCCCCAAAGCTGTAGGGCGATCGCCCAGACTATCAGCCAACAATCCACCCATCCGCCGCTGTTTTTTTGCTTGATGCATCAGTGGATGGGCTACCTGCAAGGGTCTGAGCATTCTTTGCGGTGGCAGGTGCGATCTTTGTCTGCGCTGTTTGGGGTGGGGGCGATCGTCGTTATGTACATCCTCAACCGCGTGACGTTTTCTCATAAAGCAGGGCTATGGGCGGCGGGTTTAATGGCAGTGTCGCCCTTTGCGGTGTATCTGTCTCAAGAGGCGCGGCACTACACCTTACCCATGCTGATTATTGCTGCGTCTCTAGTTCCTTTTGTGCAAATAGGTCAAAGGTTGCTAGCGAAGACACCATCCACTTCATATTCGTGGCTAGCTTGGATCAGCCTCAATAGCCTTGGATTTTATGTGCATTACTTTTGCCTGTTAGCTTCTATTGGACAAGTTTTGGTGTTAGGAGTGATTGCATTACGTCAAGGTCAGCGATCGCAGCTAACACGAATCGGTCTAGGTGTGGGACTTTATGGGTTGAGTTTGACCCCGTGGTTTCCGTTCATGTTAGGACACAGTCAACGACCAGAGACTGAGTGGCTGAGGTTTGGCGGCGGAAGTCTTTTGGATTGGTTAGGCCCCATTGCACGGTTGTTGGGGGGGTGCATTGTTTCTCTTGTTATACTGCCCGTCGAGAATCAACCCTTACGGGTGATGGTGAGGAGTACCATCCAAATGTTGGTGCTTATCGTCTGCACCCTCTGGGTCATTCGTCAGACTATTCCTGCACTATTGCAAAACACTCGTTACCTCAGCGGTGTTAAGCTTTTGGGCAGCTTATTGCTGGTACTTTTGGGAGAATATTTGATCCTGGTATACGGTTTTCATAAAGATCTAACCCTGGCTTTTCGCTATAACTTTGTTTTTTATCCCGTGCTATGTGCATTACTCAGCGTTATCCTGACTCAACTACGCGAGATCCCGCAAGCCAAAAAATATCACGGCTGGGCTGGATTCATCATCATGATTGGCTTGGCCAGTAGTTATTTTGTTGTCACAGATACAGCATTTCGTAAACCTTTTGAACCTCAACAGATTGCTCAGACACTCCTGAATCAAAGCTCAAAGGCTAACCTAGTCGTGGTCAAAAATTATAAAACCTCTCAGGACATAGCATTAGGACTCAGTTTTGCTTTAGCAACCGATCAGTTTAAGAAAAGTGTTTTAGAGTCACCGACCAATATCGAATGGGGCTTCACGAAATCCGCAGATCCAACGGAAAATATATTAGTCATGGAAGGGCAGACTCTGGGTGAGAAGCGGACTCTGGGTGCAAAGCGATCGCCCAGTCCCCTCACACTTTGGCGCATCGGCAGCTTGGGTATCAACAAACCACCGATGTCTGAACGGCTAAAGCTAAAAATTGCTGAAAACCCAGCCCAGACAAAGGTTGAAAACTGCCTTTCAAATCAACCTCCCTTTTCTGCAATGGGGTTGACCTACCAACGTTACGGCTGTAAGGCAAATTAAGAAGTTGAACCGACGATCTGGCGTTGGTACTCTTGTTCACTCATGAGTTCGTGGGTGCTTTCAACGCGATCTATGAAGACAACGCCCTGAAGGTGGTCATACTCGTGCTGAAAAATCCGCGCCACAAAGTCGTGCAGTATTTGCCGTTGAGGCTGTCCATTACGATCCAGGTAGTCTACAGTCACAGACCTGTAGCGAGGCACCAAGCCACGGATGCCTGGAACGCTTAAACACCCTTCCCAACCTTTTTCTGTTTCGTCAGAATGCTCGACCAGTTGGGGATTCAGCATTGGAGTTGGCGACATTTCCGGCGCGTGAGGATAGCGCGGTGTAGGGCGAGATGCAATAATCACAAGCTGCTTTAATATGCCGACCTGAGGCGCTGCAATGCCAACGCCCCCCGCTTGCGCCATCGTCTGCAAAAGATTGTCAATGAGTGCCTGTAGGTGAGGGTTTTGAACAGCTTCAATCCGTTCAGCAGACTGCCTTAAGGTGGGGTTGCCCAATTGCACAATGGCAGGTTTTGTTTCTGTCATAATCCAAACGATTAAAACTGCTTCAAGAACCGGAGGTCGCTGGTATAGAGCCGACGAATATCGTCAATTTGGTGTAGCACCATTGCAAACCGCTCTACGCCAAAGCCAGCGGCAAAACCCGTATACACTTCAGGATCGTAACCCGCCGTTTTAAGCACGTTGGGGTCAACCATTCCACAGCCCAAAACCTCTAGCCAACGACCGTTCCACTGCACATCCACTTCAGCGGAAGGTTCGGTAAACGGGAAATAGCTAGCTCTAAAGCGAATAGGCACTGAACCAAACATTTCTTCTAAAAAGATTTTGATAGTGCCTTTGAGATCCGTAAACGTTAGCCCCTCATCGATCGCCAAAATCTCAATCTGATGAAACACTGCGGCATGGGTGGCATCTTCGGTATCGCGGCGGTAGCAGCGCCCTGGGGCAATGATGCGAATGGGCGGATCGTTGTCTTCCATGTAGCGAATCTGCACAGAAGAGGTGTGAGTGCGTAGCAGATTGCCATCTGGGAGATAAAAAGTATCCTGCATGTCTCGCGCAGGATGATCGGGGGGCGTATTGAGCGCCTCAAAGTTGTAATAGTCTGTTTCTATTTCAGGGCCGTCCGCCACGGTGTAGCCTAAGCCCACAAAAACATCTAAAGCTCTATCCATCATCGCGTTGAGCGGATGGATTCGACCTTGGGGAACATAAGTCCCTGGCATGGTTACGTCTAGGGTCTCAGATTCAAGCTGAGCCTGAATCTGAGCCGTTTGAAGCTGATCTTTTTTTTGTTCTAGAGCAGATTGCACCAGCTCTTTGACATCATTGGCGACGGCACCAATGCGAGGGCGATCGCCAGCATCCAGTTTCCCCATCCCTTTCAAAATTTGGGAGAGTTCACCTTTTTTGCCCAAATAGCTCACCCGTAGCTGCTCTACCACATCAAGGGTTGTGGCAGCGGCGATCGCCGTTTGAGCCTCGGCTTGCAACGTGGTTAATTGTTGTTCTAAATCACTAAGCAGCGTTGACATATTAGATGGGCTAAGTAGATTGGGGTGGCCTTGATCTTAACCCATGACGGCAAGGCTACCGCTAACCCCAAGCAGCGAAACCTTAAGCTGCCATCGGGTCAGACGCTGACATCGCTTCATCGCAATGGCAGGTATAGGGCGCATGGGCTTCATAAACTTTGGCGGCTTGAGACATATGCATCTCAATGTTTTCCATCAAGAATAGGTGGCTCGAAGAAGCCTGAGGATTCATTAAGGCTGTCACCAGTGTCGTGCTTTCTTTAAGGCTAATGGGTCTTTGCCAGTGAGATTCGAGTGCTTTCTCAGCTCTATGACGGCAATATGGTTGCATAAATTCCCCCTAAGGTGGTGAAGGATTTGCTGAATCTTAGGTATTATTGCTTAGTCGTTAAGCTCAGTCTGTAACTTTCCTAACAAAATTGCAACATTTTCTCGATATCTATGTCTTTGGATATATAATGCGTGCTTTAAAATTCTTCCCAATTTTTTTCGAGATCGAACATTCCCTCAGAGATTCGCTGGGTATGGGGTTAAGAATGGTGAACTATACCGTGAGAACAAATCCATGACGCAACTAAATTTCGATTGTTGTAACGCCTGATCGCTCTAAAATATACGCAGAAAGGGTTCTTATATCCCATGCGACGGAACCAGTGCCCATCCTCCGGCTGATGACCCAAGATAGTTAAATTAGGGCGAGGGGATATAGCCGCGACGGGGTAGACAGTCTCGGAAATGGATGCCATCAAAATCCAGGAGCAGCACCCATTCTTGACGCTCAACAGCAAGCTAATCTGTTACAAGTCCTCAGAGACTCTTCCCCCGATGGGGGATTGTGGAATGGTCGTAAAGTCGCAGACTATCTCAGTAAGATTCTCGAACGTCCCATTCGCCGTCAACAAAAGACTGTGTTGTCTCTCAAAGCTTGACAGACAACACAGTATCTACAGCAATGTTGGATCTATTCTTCGTCCTCGTCTTCAGAATGGACTTCCCCAGGCACTACTGAGTTAGCAGATACCACCGCGCCGCCATCTAGTTTTTGGCGCACCAGCTTTTCAACTTCCTTGGCAAAGTCTGGCTTGTCTTCCATGTACTTAATGGTGTTGTCGCGGCCTTGACCGATGTTGTCACCGTTGTAGCTATACCAAGCGCCTTTACGGACAATGATATTGGTTTCTTCGGCGATGTCTAAGATACAGCCGAGGGAAGAAATGCCGCTTCCAAAAATGATGTCAAATTCAGCAATTCGGAACGGGGGCGCAATTTTATTTTTGACGACCTTGACCTTTGCACGGATCCCAAACTCTTCGGTTCCTTTCTTGAGGGTTTGAATGCGGCGAATATCTAGGCGCACTGAGGCATAGAATTTAAGCGCATTACCGCCTGTGGTGGTTTCAGGGTTGCCGTAGCTAATGCCAATTTTTTGGCGGAGCTGGTTTAAGAAAAAGACGGTGCAGCCTGTCTTGCCAATGTTGCCCGTAATTTTGCGAAGCGCCTGACTCATCAGCCTTGCCTGCAAACCGACGTGAACGTCGCCCATTTCGCCTTCAATTTCAGCACGAGGCACCAACGCCGCGACGGAGTCGATGACCACGAGATCAACGGCAGTGGAGCGCACAAGCTGATCCACAATTTCAAGCCCTGCTTCGCCGTTATCGGGCTGAGCCACGAGTAGGTTATCAATATCGACGCCGATCGCCGCTGCATAGGTGGGGTCTAGGGCGTGTTCTGCATCCACAAAAGCGGCAACACCGCCTGCTTTTTGGACTTCGGCGATCGCATGGAGTGCCAGGGTGGTTTTCCCTGAGCTTTCGGGGCCGTATAGCTCAACCACGCGACCCTTGGGCAAGCCGCCGCCTAAGGCTAAATCTAAGGTTAAAGAACCGCTGGGAATGGTTTCAACCCGCATCCGGGTGGCATCCCCCAACCGCATGATGGCTCCTTTGCCAAAGGACCGCTCAATCTGCGTG
>JANNDV010000298.1:0-3532 GCA_031387975.1 Acaryochloridaceae cyanobacterium OTE_75_metabat_521
GTGATCTACCGAGGCCAATGGAGCGTAGAAGAAGCGCAGGTGTTAGAGCAGGTATTGCCAAAGCTTGGGGCAAAGCTATCAGACTTGCGGAGTACGACCACACCCCTTACTCAGGCACAGCGCCACTGTCTTTATCTCCAAAAGGTTGAGGTTATGCCCGTGAACGCCCCGAAAAAAGTCGGGTCGCCAACCTAACCTCCTCTATCGTACACACACAAATCTAAAAAAATCCCCTCCTGGGAGGGGTGCCCGTAGGGCGGGGTGGGTTCGTCAGTAGCGCCATGACTAACCCACCCCTGCCCCTCCCGAGAGGGGATTTATGAATCGGTTTATAGCAAAAACCTTTACAGAAGGGAACTTTAAGACTTGTGTGTATACCGTAGCCAAAGTCCTCTAGAAATCACTCCTAATGCTCAAAAGCAAGAAAGGCTCAATCTCACGCGGATACACTAGCCACGATCGCTCCAAGGGCTGAATAAGCGTTTGCACTAAAGGCGATAGCTCACTCATTTCGGTTAAGCTGCCTGCCCCCGTTTGCACCTGAATCCCGCGCTGATAGAGCGTATAGCCCCGTGTAGTCGCAAACTGAAGCCCCACATAATAGTCTGGGTCTAAGTTTTTTGCTTTTAGACTGGCTTGGGCTGCTTGAAATAGGCGATCGCGCTCTGGTTGGCTGTACTGACTAATATTTTTGGCCTTGAATAAATTGCGATCGCGGTATCTCGTACATAAATCCCTCAAAATTGCGTCGTCACTCTCGCACCACCGCTGCACATGGTAGAGAAACACGCCGTCATCTGCACTCAAATATTCTTTGAGCGTCAGATCAGCGTTAGGCTTGGTTAGCCAAGCTGTCAGGGTTAGATCCGCATCGAGCTGACCTAACGCAAGCTGCTGACGGGCACGATGCATAATGCGCTCTAGCAGCCAGCCCGCCGCAATATTTTTAGCGTGGTTATAGACCTGCACATACATAAAGTAGCGCACCACTAAATAATGCTCGATCGCCGCTAATCCTTTTCGCCCCACCACAAGCTGCTGACTTTGGGGTTCGTAGTCTAGCGCCAGCAAAATGCGGTCTAGGTCAATCTTGCCGTAGGATGCCCCCGTGAAATAGCTGTCGCGCATGAGGTAGTCGAGGCGATCGCAGTCGAGCTGACTTGTCACCAATTGGCTCACCATCGGCAGCGGATACTGCTTGCGGTAAACCGCCACAATGTCATCCACTAGCGTAGGCGAGGCTTGGGTCAGCAAGTCCCGCACTTCAGGCGATTCTTGCAGAATGCGCTGAGTCCAATGCTCATGGTTGCCGTGAAAAATCTCTTCACAGGTATGGCTAAAGGGGCCGTGGCCTACATCGTGGAGCAGCGCGGCGCAAAGTGCGACGGTACGGTGAGGCAACAGGTCTGGGTACCGCTTTGCCAGCCGATCAAAAACCAGCCGTGCCACATACATCACCCCCAGCGAATGGGTAAACCGTGAACCCTCCGCCCCATGAAAGGTCAGGCTAGCAGGGCCAAGCTGCCGAATCCGCCGCAGCCGCTGAAAGGCAGGCGTATCAATAAGCTGAATCAGCAGCGCCTCTGTTGGGTCAGCAGCATCCAGCGTAATAGCGCCGTGGAGCGGGTCGTGATAGGTGCGGCTAGAGAGATGCGCCACTGGCAGCCACCTGAGTTTGGGTGAGCTGCTCTACAGCGGCTAGATATTGGCGATCGCTGCCTGATCCGGCAATGCCATCAAATGTGGCAGTAGGCTCCAGCAACACCTCACGATCTGGCTCAATGCCAACCTTATTAATGTTGCGGTGATTTGGGGTTTCGTAAGTGGCGATCGTCACCGCCAGCCCCGATCCGTCCGAGAGGTCAAATAAAGACTGAATGGCCCCTTTACCAAAGGTGCGTTCCCCCACCAGGGTTGCCCGTCCCGTATCCTGAAGCGCACCCGCCAAAATTTCGCTGGCGCTGGCGGTGCCTCGGTTCACCAATACCACCATAGGCGCTTGGGTGAGGGCGGGTGTGGTGGCTTCAAAGCTGCCCAGCAGCCCATGACGATCAACGGTATAAACAATCGGTTGTGGATCCATCCACAGGTCTGCAATTTCAACCCCAGCCTGAAGCAAGCCCCCAGGATTATTGCGCAGGTCTAAGATATAGCCCTTCACTTTTTGGGCTTCTAAGGTTTCAATGGCGGTTTTAAGATCTTTGGTGGCGTTAGCGTTAAATTGAGCCAGCCGAATGTAGCCCAACGGTGAACCATCCGGTGTTTTGCGCACCTCACTACGAACGGGGTTAATTTCAATGCGATCGCGTTTCAATGCCACCGTCTCAATCGTCTTAGCCTTGCTATCAACCTTGGCAGAATGCTGCACCTCTAATACCACCACGGTTCCGGTCTTGCCTCGCATTTTTTCGGCAGCTTCATCGAGGGTTAGGTCTGTGGTCAGCACGCCATCAATCTGCAAAATTTGGTCGCGGGGGAGTAGATGGGCGATCGCCGCCGGAGACCCCTCAATCGGCGAAATCACCTCTAAGTATCCGGTGTCAGTATTCACCGCAATTTGAAGCCCCACCCCCGTCAATTCCCCAGACGTGCTGGTTTGAAGGCTGCGGTATTGCGCTGGCTGAAGCAAACGCGTATAGGGGTCATTCAGCGTTGCCAGCATTTGCCGAATCGCGTCGTAGGTAGCTGCCCGATCCTTCAGCGGCTGCTTTAAAGTCTTTTCTCGGAGCTGCCACCAGTTTTGATGATTAAAGGTGCCGTCTACATACGCCTGATTCACAATCTTCCAGGTTTCGTTGAGCAGCATCTGATCTGAGGTGAGTGCTAAGGCGCTGGGTGCCCAACTAGACCAAAATATGACCTGAAGCAGAATCAGGCAGAGAATTTTAACGAGAGGCTTCTTCATAGGGTACGGATTTGCAAACGCTTGGTGCGGAGCTATCGCTCAGTAACGGCTATATCCCATTGTGGCAATGGAACGCCAAAATCAGCACAAAAATTTGGTCGTTCAGCCTTCACAACACTTCAAATACTGAGCCGTTCAGCCGCTGAAATCAAGATGAAGACTGTGTTACATTCGTTAATGATATGGTGCGCTTATTTCATAATTAGCAAATTCAGGAATCATCTGTTTTATGAGCAAAGTGTACGACTGGTTTGACGAGCGCCTCGAGGTTGGGGCGCTCGGCGAAGATATCTCCAGCAAGTACGTTCCACCTCACGTTAATATCTTTTACTGCTTAGGCGGTATTACCCTCGTGTGCTTCATCGTCCAGTTTGCCACTGGATTTGCGATGACCTTCTACTATAAACCAACGGTTGCAGAAGCCTTTACCTCCGTTCAGTACCTCATGACGGACGTGAACTTTGGCTGGCTAATTCGTTCCATCCATCGCTGGTCTGCCAGCATGATGGTGTTAATGATGATTCTGCACGTCTTCCGCGTCTATATGACCGGCGGGTTTAAGAAGCCACGGGAATTAACCTGGGTCACTGGCGTAGTGCTGGCTGTCATTACCGTTTCCTTTGGGGT
>JANNDV010000317.1:0-9225 GCA_031387975.1 Acaryochloridaceae cyanobacterium OTE_75_metabat_521
ACAGTCGCTCCTGGGCGCGGGTGATGCCCACATAGCAGAGGCGACGCTCTTCTTCGAGCGAGGCCGGGTCATCTAAAGAGCGAAAATTGGGAAACAGCCCCTGCTCTAGCCCTACTAAAAACACAATCGGAAACTCTAGCCCCTTCGCAGAGTGCAGGGTCATCAGCGTAACCGTATCGGTTGAGTCTTTGCTGTCGGCATCGGAAGCCAGGGCAGCATTCGCCAAGAAAGTATTCAGCGCCTGGTCGTCATTTTCTTCGGCGTACTGAAGCGACGCGTTGTAGAGTTCCTTGACGTTGCCGAGCCGCTCATCGGCCTCATCGGTGCCCTGCTCCTGCAAATCGCGCACATAGCCAGACTGCTCCAAAACACCTTGGATAATATCGGCAGCAGGTTTAGTTTCAACTTCTGCCTGCCAGTGCTGAATCATGGCGACAAACTGCAGGATGGGCTTTGAACTTCGCGCCGCCAGGGTTTTAACCGCAGATTCATCGCTGAGGATTTCCCATAGCGGAACGCCCAGCTCCTGCGCCGCTTGACCGAGGCGATCAAGGGTTGTTTTGCCCACGCCACGTCGCGGGGTATTAATCACCCGCTGAAGGCTGAGGGTATCGGCTGGGTTGACGATGAGGCGCAAGTAGGCCAACACATCCTTAATTTCTTTGCGGTCATAGAACTTAAGCCCTCCTACCACCGTGTAAGGAACGCCCCAACGCACCAACGAGTCTTCAAAGGCACGAGATTGAGCATTGGTACGGTACAAAATGGCAAAGTCGCCAAAGTTTACCTCTGGGTTCTCTCGCTCAATTGACCGAATTTGGTCAATCACAAACTCGGCTTCATGCTGCTCATCATCGGCACGGAAGCAGTAGATTGTGTCGCCTTCGCCCCGCGTGGCCTTCAGCACCTTGTCGATCCGCTCGGTGTTGTGTTCAATCAGGGCATTGGCGGCTTCGAGAATGTTGGCAGTAGAGCGATAGTTTTCCTCTAGCTTCACCATCGTGCGGGTGTCGTCGTCAGGGAGGCGATCGCCAAAATCCTGCTGAAAGCCCATCAAAATGGTGAAGTCGGCAGCACGGAAGGAGTAGATAGACTGATCCGCATCGCCCACCACAAAAATAGAGCGGTTCTGCCAGTTTTTGAAGGTTTCGACAGCCTCTCCATTTGTGGCGATATACCGCAGCAGATCGTACTGGGTACGATTGGTGTCTTGGTATTCATCCACCAGCATGTGATGGAACTGACTGTGCCAGTAGGCTAACACCTGTTCATTTTGGGCAAAGAGCTGCACCAACACCCGAATTAAGTCATCAAAGTCGAGGGCGTTGTTGGCAGCCAGCGCATCTTGATACGCCTCATAGACGCTGGCAATGACGCGACCGCGAAAGTTATTGTTCTCGGCTTCGTACTGCTGGGCGGTCTGGCCTAGGTTTTTAGCGTTGCTGATAGCAAAGCGTACCGAGCGAGGCGGAAACTTGCGATCGTCTAGATTGAGACGGTTGGTAACAATATCTTTGATCAGACTTTGGACATCCGATTCATCAAAAATCGAGAAGTTTTTCTCCCAGCGACGACCCTTTTCATCCTGATATTTATTGATTTCCATCCGCAGCAGCCGCGCACACAGACTATGGAAGGTGCCAATCCACAGGTGCTTGGTGATGGTTTTATAAACCCGCGATCGCAGTTTGGTTTGCTCATAGGCTGGCAGTAGCTCCAATGCCTTACCCTGCTCCTGAAGCGCCAACTGCTCTGCAAACAGCTTCTCAACGCGCTCCTTCATTTCGCGGGCGGCTTTATTGGTAAACGTAACCGCCAAAATATTTTCTGGATTCACGCGATGCTTCAGCACCAAATTAGAAATGCGATAGGTAAGGGCACGGGTTTTGCCCGACCCCGCGCCAGCCACCACCAGTAAAGGACCGCAGTAATGCTCAACGGCCTGACGTTGAGATGAATTCAAAAGGCTTAGAAAGTCAGCAGAGGAGGGCATAGCAGAACGTCAGCAGAGGAGGTGAGGAATTTGGAATCTTGTAAAACCATTGCAGGGCGACACATCGCCTCAGCGCTTAGGATCGTAAATTAAATAATCTAAAGAATTGCTTGGAAGCGATGCGCTTTGCACTCCCTCATCCCCTAACCCCTTCTCCCAGAGCGGGAGAAGGGGAACAAGATTCTTACTCCCCTCTCCCAGAGCGGGAGAGGGGCTGGGGGTGAGGGTCAAAATTGAAGATTATTTAGATCCATGATCCTTAGGGTTTACGGAACTCTCTTCCATCTTAAGACCGATCCGACTAAGCATATTGACTCAGTGTGCAATTTTGTTCATTCTGGTCTTTTGTTTAGGTGCAATCGCAGGCTTCACAGGCCCCATGAGGATACTTGGATTGATAGGTCTGCCCTCGCCGTCCAAACCAGGCATAGCGGTTGTCGCGGACTTGAGTATAGGTGCGATCGCCCAACCCCTTGAGGCCAGGTATCGCTCGGTACGCCTGAATTGCGAGCGCACCAGCAGGCAATAATCGCGCAATCTCTTCGGCAGCGTCACTGCCCTGCCAGCGCTGAGATGGGTGGTCTGCGTTCAGTAAAATCATGCCCATCTCGCAGTCTTCGGGGGTAATATTCCACTGCGCTAGGGTTTGTGAATCTTGCATGGGCACGTAGCTAAACAGACTGCCGCGCTCAAGCTGTTCTAGCGCCTGCACCAGCGTTGAGCATAAATTACAGCAGCCATCGTAAATCACGACATAAGAGGCAGTCATACAGGTTTAACGCTTAAGCACAACGGTAATAAAAACTGAGATGGTCGCGCTGGCAATGAGTGAAAAAGCTAGGTTGATCACTGACTGCGTTGACTGCTGATAATAGCCAAACCGCATCCCCAGCTCCTTTGATTCTTCACGCTGTTGTTCAATATCTCGGGTCAATTTGTCAATTGCAACGGAATTTTTTTCAACGAGTGCTGAATTCCGTTCAACGATTGCTTCAATGCGGTCAAGACGGTCGGGTTGGTTAGTGGTCATAGTTTTCTATTCTAGATTTTCGGCGATCGCAGCGTTTAAATCCTCCCAAAACGCCGCGTGCAGCAGATCTTCTCACTCTAGGCTAACACTTCAAACCTAGCGTGAGGCAGGTTTGAAGTGACTGAAATCACAAAACCAGCCCTGCTGCCATCACTCAAAAGAAACCGCAGAATCACTTAGCGGCAATGGATGCAGTCACTGAGTAAAGCCATCAAAACCGAGAAGATACATTCATCGAAGAAAACGCCCATTACTTCTCAAAGGAAACCCCACCATGAAACGCCAACTTGTTTACGCCTTAACGCTTACTGCAACCCTTGCTGCTTCCATCATCCCAGCCTATGGCAACCCCGTCGCCCCCAGCAGCCGCAGCGGCAACAGCGGACGCGCCATGTGCAACGACGTTTATCTGGGTCAAAACGTTCAAAACAATATCCACGAACGCAAAAATATTCTGGATAAGGGTCAAAACAACATCGGCAGTTCATCCAATGCCTTTGGCTACATGAGCAGCGCCTCTGGATACCAACAAAATGCTGCCAGTGGCGGCGGCGGCTTTAGCGTCTTTGGCATCGGAGCCAGTGGTCATGGTGGTAGCTCTAGCGGCAGCGGCTACAAAACCGAAAATTCTAGCTACGGCTCTAGCAGCAGCTACTTCGACAAAAGCTCCCGCTACTACCACGACAAGAGCACTTTTGATGACACCAGCACCTCTACCGCCGTTGTGGGTCAAGACTGTACCGCTGTAGTTCAGTCTCAAACCGCCATTACCCAGCAGTTAATCAGTTGGTAAGGTGCTGAGTCGCGCCAGACGTTTCATCTTAATTAACCCCTAGCACGACTCTTTACTAAACATTGGCTTGGTGCTGTGACGGCGATCGCCAAAACCCCTCCCTAAAATCACCCAGTAACAGCATTTCAGTCACTGAGAACCCACTACAAAACAACGAAGATACATTCATCGAAGAAATTCAACCCGCCCCGAAAAGGAAGCCCACCATGAAACGTCAACTCATCTACGCTCTAGCCCTAACCGCTTCTGCGATGGTTCCTACAGCACTTCCCGCAGCGGCGCAATCGGTTCCTCCGTCTTACGGCAGCGCGTCTGCTGGCACCGTTATTCCTCAATCCACAGCCATCACCGTCGTCTTTCCGGCCAACATGGTCATTGATGCCAAGAAAAACCAAGACTACCCCACCACACTTTTACTCGCTCAGCCTTTACTCGATAGCTACGGTAATCAAATTGCAGCACAAAACTCACCCGTTGCTGCTCGAATTCACCCCGTTAAAGATGGCGCTCAAGTTATTGCAGAATCTTTAGTCATTCAGGGGCGGACAGTGCCCATTCAGGCCACCAGCCCAATCTTGCCCAGCCGTAAAGTCACCCTCAGCAGCGGCACCGATGAAGCCAAAGGACTTAGCCCCTTAGGTGGTCGCATTGGCGGTGGACTTTTTGGGGGCTTCAACGGTGGCGACCCCACTCGCTTTAGCCAAGGTGCCATGGTGGGTTCTGGGATTGGGGCGATCGCCGGATTCGCTTCAGGCAAATCCATGCACGTTGTCGAAATTCCCCAAGGCAGCATTTATGTCTTGACGCTCCAAACTTCAGTTGCGCTTTCAATGCCCAGCCCTGACAACAGAGTTACGACCACCCCAGGTAATCTCTCTTCTCCCTCTGGCCCTCGGTTTGGGTTCCGCACAGAGCAAGAGTATCAAGCAGGGTTAGACAGAGTGCTACAGGGCTACCAACAGCGCCAACTGTCTCAAGCCGACGCGCTGAACATTATCCGCGCTGCCAATGACTACGCCACTACGCAGCTACCTGCGGCTCTCTATCCCCCTGCGCAACAGCGTCAGTTTATTGGTCAGGTATTTGGGTTCCGCTATGCGATCGACAGCAGTCTCCCTGCGGTCAATACGGCCTCTAACGGCCCTCAAATTTTATTTTAGAGATGCAGCGTTAAATCACCCCAACTCGTTTTAGCTCAGCGCAGTAATAACGTGGTCAAAATAAACGCCACATTCTGAGGCTAAATCAGAGCAGTCTCCTGAAGTCACTTGCTTGTGAGCTGATGAAGGGTGACGACCTGCGTTATTGAAGGTTTGAATATGGGCGATGCAGATGGCTTTCATGATGCTGAGCGCTCGGATCATAGAAGGAATGCAGACATTCAGCGTCGTGTAGGTTTCTTTAAGCCCGTATAAGCAGCAATTTTCGAGGACCGAAACATCGCCAGCCATAAGCGCATAACAGACGTAGCGCAAAATAATTTCGCCATCTCGTAAACAAGCTGCCATCTTACGATTGGGATGACAGGCACCCCCCTCTTTAATAAGGTTAGGGTCTTCGCAAAGCATTCCAGAGATGGCATCCGAGACACAGCAGCTTGCAATGCCAGAAAGTGCCTCAATCGCGTCAAACCGCTTGTTGAGTCCAGCCGTAATGACTTTGATCTCTTCCAATTCAGCTTTACCCATGCAGGCGGTATTCTTATTTGCACGCTCAGCAACGCGGGAAAATGCATCAAGCATGGAAGTCTCCTTTCCAGTAGGGAATTTCTAGATTTACAGCTAGGGTGATTCCAGTCCCGATGCGATTTTACACAGGTTAATAATTTTTCATAAAAATGGAAATGATGTTCATAGCCAAACTCAGTAAGACCATACAAAATAACTTCTAGGACGTTCATCGCCATTAGAAGCTATAACAAAACTGGATCGTATGTTTAGCGGAATCGTGATGACTAACCAGATTGCAATGCCTTCAGCTCTTCAAACCCTGGTTCAACAGCAGCGCAGCTTTTTTGGCACGGGTCAGACAAAATCCCTAGAATTTCGGCTCCAGCAGCTCCAAAAGCTTCAGCACGCCATCACTGAGTATCAAGGTGCCATTGTAAAAGCCGCTCAGCAAGATTTAGGGCGACCGGAGTACGAAGCTTACTTTGAGATTGCCACCGTTGGTGAAGTTAAAAAGGCGATTAAATCCCTTAAACAATGGATGAAGCCCCAAAAGGCGGCAACGTCCATTGACCAGTTCCCTTCTCAAGCTTGGATTCAGCCCGATCCGCTCGGCGTGGTTCTGATTATTGGCCCGTGGAACTATCCCTTTCAGCTCATTATTTCGCCACTGGTGGGGGCGATCGCCGCTGGTAACTGCGCCATCCTCAAGCCTTCAGAACATGCGCCATCCACCGCACAGGTTGTTTCGGAGATGATCCGATCTGTCTTTGATCCTCAATACATTGCAGTAGCTCAAGGGGATGCCGAGGTCAGTCAACAGCTCTTGGCAGAAAAGTTTGACCATATCTTTTTTACGGGCGGCACGGCGATCGGACGAATTGTGATGGAAGCTGCCGCCAAGCATCTCACCCCCGTCACTCTAGAGCTAGGCGGCAAAAGCCCCTGCATTGTAGAAGCAGATGCGCGCCTAGACTACGCCGCCAAACGCATTGCCTGGGGCAAGTTTATCAATGCGGGGCAGACCTGCATCGCACCAGACTATCTGCTGGTGAACCGCCGCATTAAGACAGAATTTCTTGAGAAGCTGAAGCAGTACATCCAAGAATTTTATGGAGAGAACCCTGCCAACAGCCCCAGCTACGGTCGCATTATTCATCAGCGGCACTTTGCGCGGTTGGCTTCGTTTTTACACAATGGCAAAACCATTACAGGAGGCCAAACCGATCCAGACACCCGCTACATTGCGCCCACTGTTTTAGATGAGGTGAGCTGGAGCGATCCGGTGATGCAGGACGAGATTTTTGGCCCCATTTTGCCCGTGCTGGTGTACGACGAACTGGAAGAGGCGATCGCCCTCATCAATGCCAGACCCAAGCCCTTAGCCCTTTACTTTTTCTCAAAGGACTCGCGCAAGCAGCAGCAAATTTTGCAATCTACCTCATCGGGGGGCGTGTGCCTTAACGATACGGTGATGCAAATTGCGGTAAACACCCTACCCTTTGGCGGCGTGGGCGAGAGCGGCATGGGTCGGTATCACGACAAGGCCAGCTTTGATACGTTTTCTCACTATAAGAGCGTACTCAAGAAGTCGTTCTGGCTTGATTTAACGTGGCGCTATGCCCCCTATACTGCCGATAAACTTAAATTAATCAAGAAAATCGTGAACGGCTAAATGCCATCGAACGAAAACAGCTCAGCTTTTCTTTTGTCTCGTTTGTGCTAAAGCAGCAGCTTCCTAGATAAAATAGGTTTCTGATCATAAGTCTTTGCTGCGCGCCCCATGAAACATACGCTATCGGTTTTAGTTGAAGATGAAGCTGGGGTTTTAACCCGAATTGCAGGGCTATTTGCCCGACGGGGCTTTAATATTGAAAGCCTTGCGGTTGGCCCTGCCGAGCAAATGGGTGTCTCTCGCATCACGATGGTGGTGCCTGGCGAAGACCAGGTGATTGAACAGCTCACCAAGCAGCTTTATAAGCTCGTCAACGTTCTTAAGGTGCAGGATATTACCGAAATCCCCTGTGTTGAGCGGGAGCTGATGCTAGTTAAGGTTAATGCGACTGCTCAGCTTCGGTCTGAGATTCTGGATATTGTTCAAATCTTTCGAGCCAAGATTGTAGACGTTTCAGAAGATTCTGTCACTATTGAAGTTTCGGGCGATCCTGGCAAAATGGTGGCGATCGTGCAGATGGTCAATAAGTTTGGCATTCGTGAAATTGCGCGGACGGGCAAGGTTGCCCTTACTCGTGAGTCTGGTGTGAATACAGAGTATCTGAAATCTCTAGAGGCGAAGCTTCAGTATTAAGTCTCATAGAGTCTTGTTTCTTGGCGATCGCGCGAACATAGGCACGGCTCACTGCTTCGGCAATATGTTGATCAGTCAGAGCAAGTCAATTATCGGGAATGGAGTGGTTGAATCGTAGCATGAGCGTTGTCAGATTCATTCTGCTTAATGCGATTTTAATTTAAGTGAGTAGCTCAATCTGCAACCCTAGCGGCATAATGTCATCGCATCAGCGGGCGACGATGCAGAATAAGCGTAAAGCTAGCGTATCGCTACATGAAGTAGTTAGGCATTTTTCACCCACTCTAGTGATGGCTTTTTCTGCGAACGCATACAGTCATGGAGGTAAAGATTTATGAGGCTTTGATATGGAATTCCCATGTCTTCAGATAGCCCTTTGAAATAATCCACCACGTCCTCTTCAAGTCGAATCGTCACTTGTTTTTTCAGCTTCTTGAAGTATGGGTTCTGAACTGAGTCAGAGAAATCGTACTCATCTTTCATAAGGAAAAACCACGGTATTGCTTACCCTCTTGTTTAGCTGCTTTTCGAGCTGAAATGATCCGAATAACCTCTTTCTCTTCTCTGTAAATATGACACACGACTAAAAGGCGAAGCATATTGCTAATCCCTAGGAGGATGTATCGTTCTTCATCTAGAGAGTGGTCTGTGTCGTAACGCAAACGTGCATTTTCGTCATAAAACACGGTTTGCGCTTCTTCAAACGAAACCCCGTGCTTCCGTTCGTTGACCCTGGCTTTTCGATCATTCCAGTCGAATACTAACTCGCTCATATTTACATTGTAACTACAAAGTAATTCATAAGCAAAGTGCGAGAAATAGATGAATACCTAGCTACTTATTAGGCCGAGCGATCCGCTACCGAAAGCTGCCAGGGTTATCGTCAAAGTTGCCGCTGTTGTCAAAATCATCGTTAGAACTGGGCGGCTTTGGGGTGCCCAAAGGCTTGTAGTCTACATAGTCACCGTCTAGAGGGCGGACTCTTGGTGCGGAGCTATCGCCGCCATTACCTCTAGATCGGCGACGCGCACTACGAGAACTCCCACTCGCAGGAACTTCAGCTTCAGGTGACGACGACGATAGAGAAGATTCAGAACGACCGCGACGACGACCGCTGCTTGTAGAAGGCTCCACCTTAGCAGGGCGCTCCTCACCATAGCTATAGCCACTGTTCTCTGGGGCGGCAGCTATAGCATCCCCCTCTAACTGAAGGGGCTGCTTACGACGACGCGCACGGGGTTCTTCACCGCCGCCATATTGCTGACTGTCATCATCAGAATAAGAACTGCTTGAGCGACGGGTGCCGCTGCTTTGAGCGCGACGCGGTTCACGAGTATCTTCTGAAAGCTGATCTAAGTAGGCGCTTTGATAATTATCACGAGCGCTAGTACCTTCGCGGCCCCCACGAATGCGCCGCACCCGCGAAGATTCTTC
>JANNDV010000055.1:0-3688 GCA_031387975.1 Acaryochloridaceae cyanobacterium OTE_75_metabat_521
AAACCCCATAAAATTGACCGCTCCAGCCTCAATTCTGACTCGATGGCCTCAGCTTTTTCTGACGATTGGTCTTGTCCTAATCAGCTATGGCACTATTGTCCAGCTTCAGCTTAGCCGCCTTTCTCAGCTAGATCGTAAAGCCAACCAGCCGCTTACTAAAGCCGAATATCTTCGCGAAGAGCAGCAAACCCAGGCCAGTCTTAAGCTCTTGGCAAAGCTGCCAGCCTTTGGGTTCGATAACCTAGTGGCAAATTGGTCATTTCTAAACTTTTTACAATACTTTGGCGACGACCAAGCGCGCCCTAAAACGGGATACCGCATCACCCCTGATTTTTTTCAAGTCATCGTTGATCGAGATCCGCGCTTTTTGATCATGTATCCCTATCTTTCCGCCAGCGTCTCGCTCTATGGCGGACAGCCTCAGCAGACCGTTCGCTTACTTCAGAAAGGCATCAACGCCATTCCGCCCGCCATGCAGCCAGAAGCCTATTTTCTGTGGCAGGCAAAAGCGACCGATGAGCTATTGTTTTTAGGCCGCACTCAAGATGCTCGGCACTCCTATGAAATGGCAGCCACTTGGGCGAGTCAATCGAAGGATCCGCAGATGGTGGCGATCGCCCAACGTTCCCGTCAAACCGCCCAATTTCTGGCCTCCAACCCCGATAGCCGCCGTGCCAGAGTCGGGTCTTGGTTCAACATTTTGACCAATGCGATCGATGACCCCACCCGCCAATTTGCGGTGAAGCAAATCAAGGCATTAGGTGGTGAAATTATCCAGCGCAACGGTGCATTTCAGGTGAGATTACCCCAGGCCGATTAGTTATACCGCTTGATTGGGTATCCTCACTGCTGAGGGTGAGATAAATCTATACAGATAGTTTTGAAGCACACACTCTGTACAGCGGACTCTTGGTGCGCAGCGGACTCTGGGTGCGCAGCTATCGCCCTCTGCCCTTGCCATACCCTTTCTTAGTAAACTGCCATGAACTCTGGGACTACGCCCCTGCCTGCCCCGCCCCTGCAAGTCTCTACATCCAAAGATATATTGGGACCTCTCGCGGCTGGCTTTTATGCGCTGTTTACGCTGCTGCCCGACAGCAGCAGTTTAGTCGTGTCTTGGCCTTGGGTGTTTGTTTGGCAAGTGGCTTTGCTGTTGCCCTGGCTATGGCTTCTACGGCACGGATGGATTCAAAAACAGTTCCTAGGGCTGGGCTACAGGCTTGACTATGGGGTGATATTAGCCGTTTTAGGGTTAACGAGTTCAACGCTGCTGGCTGCATTTCCACAGCAGGCGCGCTGGTATAGCTGGGCAGCTTTCTGCGCTTTAGCGGCGCTCTATGCGCTAAACGCCTGGTGCGCCAACCCAGCACAGAGATTAAAACTGCTCAAAGCTCAAGGCGGGTTAAGCATAGCCTTTATTGTGGTTAGCCTTGCTCTCTGGTTTAGCCAAACTCTTTTGCCAGAGCTAAATCGCCTCAACACCTTACGAGCAGAGGGGCTAGACCTTCCCTACGATTTTTCAGTGCTAGAACTGCGCAATTGGGCACCCATTGGGCATCAAAACTACGTAGCAGGCTACTTAGTTTTGTGCTTGCCACTGCTGTTGGGGCTAAGTATTCTTTCCAAGGCTAAAGAGCGCTGGGTCTGGGGTGCAGGCAGCATTTTGGGACTAGTAGATCTCTACACGACGAGTTCTCGGGGGGGATGGTTAGGGATGGCGCTGGTGGGCGCATCCGGTGGGCTGCTGTTGCTGAAACATCCCCGTCTGTCCCTTCGCATCCGCTGGCTGATTGGCGCGGGGCTACTGACGGGGCTATGCGGCATTCTATTTGCCAATAATCGGCTGAGATCGCTCTTCTTCTCCACAGCACCCCTTGATGGAATGGGCGGCGAAACCGCCTTTCGCGCTATCACCAACGCGACGGGATGGGCGATGGGTTTAGCACATCCATTCTTTGGTGCAGGGCCAGGAGGTGTGCCCCTGCTGTATCAAAAGTACCGACCTGCTTGGGCGGGTCGAGAGGCCGAGCTGGTGTATCAGCTTCACGGGACGCCTGCTCAGGTTTGGGCAGAACTGGGCAGTTTTGGTATTGCCTTAAGCTTTGGGATGATCGGCTGGCTGGGTTATTGGGGCGTGAGGTTATGGAAATCGCAGTCCATCGCGTTAGAAGGCGATCGCATCCTCTCCTGGAGCCTGTTATCGGGGCTTGCGGGTTATGGTGTCGTCAGCATTACAGATTACCAGCTCGATATTGTTTGCATTAGCGGCACCCTGATCGTTTATGGCGTTAGCTTGCTCTCGCTGCTGCGCCAATACGTTCCGTCTCACTTAGATGCTCACGCAGTAAAAACATCCCGCATTGCATGGCTATGCTGGGGAATGGTGGGACTGCTGGTTGCCGTAGGGCTATGGTTAGCGCCCATTCATCGCGCTTGGCAGCTTTCTAGTCTAGGATTTAATGCTCTCAGTCAAAAACAAATTGAACCCTTTAAAAATTACCTAGCGCAAGCCCATGAGCTTGCCCCCTGGGAACCCTATTATTCTTATCAACTGGGCTGGAACTTGAGTACCGCCACCAGTGAAGATAAGCAAGTTAATCAAAGCAGGTTAAGCCAAGGTCTCGAATTGTTTGGGCAAAACGTCAAGGCTTCTCCAAATCAAGAAGCAGGCACCAGCAGTTTAGGATGGCTTCAGCTATTTAGCCGTCAGCCTTCCCTAGCAACAGCCTCATTTCTCCAATCAACTCATCTAATACCAGCAAAACGAGGCGGATTTCATAGCTTAGGTATCAGCCTTTTAGGGCAGGGGAAAGTTGACTTAGGCGTTCAGGCGATCGCCCTAGAAATCGTCCGCGATCCGCTTTGGCTCACCAGCCCCCTATGGCGTTCTGCTCAGTATGCAGCGGTGTATCCTCAAGTTCAGGCGGCGGTGGTGCAAACCTACCAAAAACTGTCTCAAAATCGTCCCGTCCAGGATCCTCTGACGGCTTATCTCCATCAGAGTTTGGGAGGCGTTTACTGGTGGCAGGGCAAGTTAACCGAGGCCGAGGTAGAATGGCGCAAAGATGGAACGGGTTTGGGTCAGGTGGTGCTGGCGATAGCCAAGAACAACGCCACCCCAACAGAAATTCCGATATTGCGGGCATGGTTAGAACCTCAAAACCGAGCGCAGTGGATTACAAAAGCGCTGCTGCAAACCAATAAAGCGGTACCCGATCCAAAGGATGTACAGGCCATCCAAGCGGGAATGGAGCAGTCCAAATCTTTAGATCAGTGGATTAAGCAAAATGCCCCCACTCGGCAATACCCGCGAGAGCGTGCGGGGTTTGGTGTCCTCAGTCGCCATATTGATGGGCCAGCACCAACGGATTTCTTCCCCATTGTTGAAAATGGTGCCATGACCCAGTTTTTTGCGGAGTTATTGCCATCACCCAGCTATAGCCCCGATCTTGATAATGCCCTACAGCCTTTGCGAGATAAATTATGGGCATCAATTGTGCTTACTACCAACAGTAAGCCTTAGCGTCAGCATAAGAAATGAGCTTATGCTAAGTAGTCAGACAAAATTAATTACATAAGATTCTCCAAATTCTCTGAGCACTTTTTCTACATAATCGACCAAACTTTGCCAGCTTTGATAGGCATTGATCTCTATCCATTCGTACTTGATGAATCGCCAAAGAATCTC
>JANNDV010000070.1:0-8718 GCA_031387975.1 Acaryochloridaceae cyanobacterium OTE_75_metabat_521
ATTTTCCAATCTGTTCTTCTAATTCTTGAATTTATCGAGTTCCTCACCAGCCCTCAAGGAATCATTGCTTGTCTGGGTATACTCGTTTACTTTTACTTCATCACAGGGCTGAGTTAACAACAAATCGCCCTAACCGCCTAAAGCCAAGCTAGAAGAGGCGATCGCCCTCTAAGTCCCTAGCGTTGTCGCCAGTTTTCAAGTTGTAACCCGGGCACTCGTTCAAATTCTCGTTGATTGGCTGTGACCATGATGAGCTGATGTTGAAGTGCTGTAGCGGCAATCAATACATCGTAAGGGCCAATAGGCTGTCCTTGGGTTTTGAGCAAGGCTCGAATCTCAGCAGCTTTTTCGGATTCTGGGTTAGCAAAGGGAAGGATTGTAACTGAACTGAGAAAACTGGTCATCATAGGCTCAATTTTCTGAGCGCGTTGAGGGTTGAGAAGTAAGCCATACTGGAGTTCCATCAAGGTGATGACGGAGATGGCGATATCAGCAGGCGGGGTTTGCTTGATTCGAGATTGAGTGCCTAGTTCCCCTTTGATGAAGTCGCTGATGACGCAGGTATCGAGCAGGTAACGCATTAGAACAACTCCGGCTCACGGGGTGGAAGGAGTTCATCGCGGTAAGACTCGAAGGCAGGAAAATCAGGAATGCCGCCATAGGACAAAACGGTATCCGACCATTGGGAGGCTGTTCTAGGTGCTGATTGGGTTAGCTGGCGCAAAGCTTGAAGAATGAGGGTTTGGAGTGGAATATTAGATTGAGTTGCTTGACGGATGAGGTCTTGTTCGAGATCTTGCGGTAGGTCTATCATAATTTGCATAGTATATTCTCCTAGCGTTCGACTACTTATTCGTTGGTGTAGGTTGCTGCTTAACCTTAAAAGGCAAGACATGCTGAAACCATTGTTTAAACTCTTCATTAAATGCTCCACTTACACTCATTGAGAGTGGTATGCCAATGACCGCCACGCAAACCCCAATCGCTGCCAAGCAGATTCCCCAATTAATTCCTTTTTTAGCATCAGAATTAGAACCAGTCACCTGGCTTTTAGTTACGCCACTTGTGCCAGCAAGAGAATTAACATTAATAGATGATTTAGGCGAATTTAGATTTGAAATATTAACATTATTTTCAATTTTCGGTTCATTTTCCATTTTCTCTGTTCTCTGATTTATTACGTCTATTTGATTTGATAAATCTAAGTTAGAAGGCTCTTGAGACACAACTAATCGAAGAATATCTTCTGGTTGGAGTGGATTCCAGTCATTACGGCGCATGTTCTTTTGAGCATCAGACAGAATTTTCTTTAGCCAAGTAAGGTGAGGCAATGTTTGAATAAGACGTTGAATTTCAGCACATGCTTGCAGTGTTCCTTTTTCTGTGAGTTGTCTTAAGACTCCATCTCTCAGGCGTGCAAGATTATCTCTAAAAGTTATAGAGTAAGAGCCAATTTCAATACTGTGGTCAGGGTCTTCACTGTGAGGATATTGATGAACGAGCCAAATGTACAGCTCAGCCAGTTGTGTCTCAGTAAGATTGAAAAAAATATCATTAGGAAATTCAGCAACCCGTTCAAACACTTCTCGTCCAAAGGATTGATTTTGGTAGATTGTCGGCGAAACAAATAACCAAGTAGATGGATCAGAGTTTTCAACAAGAGCTTTAGCAGCTATAAGAGCTTTTTCATGCCCATTTTCAGTTGAATGTAGTGAGATGAGTGATTGTGCAAAGTCTTTAGCCTCGCCAAATTGATGCTTTAGAAGTTCTTGTAGTAACTGACTCATTAATCTCGGATTGAGTGACCTATCTTGTGTTTTCTTTAAAAGAGCAGACTTCAGACGATCATCCCAACATTTTTTAAATCTATCAATAGCTGATACATAGTCATGATTTTCTTTTTCAATGAGTTCTATAAGAGTATTGATGGCTTGTTTAGGAGCCTTGAGATAGGACAGTCTAACTATCTCAAGATGTTCATCTTCATGATAATTATTAGAAGGCGAGGCAATAACAGCAGGAGTCCACTTGTTCCATACCTCAGATGACAGAGAATTGAGAAAATCTGGATCCCATTTCAGAAGTAGTAATAACGCTCTACAACCCCCCATTGCTTGTCGATCAAGCGTAATTTGATTACTTCCTATCCAATCATAGGAAAGTTCATTTTCTTGCTGAAGATATTCCTTTGCCCCATCAATGATTCTTTGTTGAGTGCCTTCATCAGCATCTCGCCAGCCAGGAAGCTTGGTTAAATCCCACTCAAATTCATTATCGTAGCGCTGACTATCAGGCTTTAAAGTCATTGCTAGATTAAGTTTCCACCAAGCAGAGAGATTGCCAGATTCTAACTGGCTCAAGAGTGTCAAAATTCTCTCTTGTGGAGATGGTTGCAGCAGAAGAGGGGTATGTTGTTGAGCACCCCATTGTTGCATTTCAATATATTCAGCTTTCATCTTTTCAGCAATAACTGAATTTAGTTCAACTGCTTCAAAAAAAGGTAAGAACTTTTCCTTCAAAACGTCGTTAGCTTCCGTAGCTGTAATAATTTTATCTATTTGCTCTACATTTTGACGATCAAATATTCTCTGGATCAGATGTACCCAAATTCGAGATTCTTCTTGAGAATCTATACATCTTAATTTATCAAGCATCCAGAAAATATCAGTGTCAAACAATAACCTTTCTGTGATTCCTCCATTAAACAAAACAATGATATCTTCGCTTAATTCTAAAATTAATGAGATTATCTGTTCGAGCAATATTCGTCGTTTTGTATAATCATCAACCAAAGATTTTTCAAAACTTTTTTGATGATCGCTAGCACGAGTGATTATTTTTTTATATTTTCTTCGCTGAATCAATACAGCTTTTGCAAAATTTCTAGATATATCGTGTAGATTAAAATACTCCCACGCTCTTAAAAGAATAGAGTTTCCAAGCTCTTCAAATGGATGTCCGAAGTCCCTTACGCCTTGACTTTCAACCCAGCCTAGTGCAACTGATAGATCATCTGGATGAAGTTTCGGGGTAAGTTTATAGTTCAAAAATAGCCAATATGAGCCGTAGAAGTTATTTTGCTTCGGTGGTGTAAGAGATTGAAGTAACTCTTTTATTGTCAAATGTTCTGACCAAAGGGCTTCAAGAACAAATCCCTTAAGTTCATCTTTCCCATCTTCTGGAAAAGGTGTATTGAGTAGGGGTTTCAATTTTAGCCTTGCATCCGAATCTCCAAGTGAGCAGAGTGCGTGAGCTGCACTAGCTCTGAGGCGAATTGGCTGAGATGAGTCAAGCACTAAAATCGCTAGTTCATCTTGAAGTCCACTCTCCTTACAAACTTCAGCAATGAGTATTGCAGCATTTCGTGCATTGCTCTGCTGATTACAATCATTAATATACGGACGCAGTTGTTCAGCTAGTTCTGGATGTTTCAGCTTGCCATAACCCCGATAGATTTTTGCGTCTAGCTCACATATCTGCTCTAGCCCAAACTGAGTCAATAAGCAACTGACTATCTGCTTTCTAAGGTTTGAATCTGTGGGGATATCACTCCGTAATAGAACATCTGGATCAGTCTTGATAATATCTTGAAGAACGTCTGCTCTCATACTAGCTACCCAAGCAGCCGTTTCATGAAGTTGGGGAATTAGACGATGCTCAGGATCTTCAGAGGAAAATATTAGTGCTTGTATTTTGTCTAAAGAAACTTCATGCCTTGCCATATACCAGGCTGCCAAAAATTCAGCATAGGTTTGATGTGCCCACCCCATTCGCCCAGATCCGCGAGATGAGAACAATCCAGTATCTAAGACCTCTTCAATTGCATCTCTAGTAACTTGAAGCTGTCTTTCATTTGCAATTTCATCTCCCAGACAAAGTTCTTCAAGTAACACATCCTCCCTAGGAACATTTCCTGAGCTTGGCTCAGTCCAAACTGCAAATCGATTTGCAAATACAGTGACAGCAGCAATACGAGCAGCAACTATCACTCGTTGTGTAACATCAAGTTTTCCGATTTGCCTTGACCCACGGCGACTTTGATTCTGCTCCTCACAAAGCGACCTACATCCATCAAGGTATAGATCCACTAGCGTTTGATCGGCAGGAAATTGCCCATTATTCTTCTCAAAAGTATTCAACAGAAATTTTAAGGTGATTGGCTTAATGGCAAACGGTACAACACCTTTACGATCAACCTCATGCAAAAACGTATTAGCGTTTAAGCCATGAGCAGCCACAGATGCCTGTACGTCAATTCGACGCAGTGGTGCTAATTCATAGATCCCTACATTGCTCTCTTGCCAAAGTTCCTTTAATCCTTCTTCCAGAAAATTTGGAAAAACAGCCGTCCGACAAGCTATGCGGAGGTAAAGGCAGCTCAGCTTATCGCGGTATTGGCTCTTCTTAAATGTATCGACTAGCTGAGTCGCAAGGGTTTGGATCTGTAATAGCCCTTCATCCAAGCTGTCCAAGAATAAGTAAAGACGATGCGTACCATCCTTCCACGCCAAAAATTGCTCATCCTGAAATAAATCCTCTTTCAAGCTCGTACATGAGCGAAGATTCAGTTCAAGGATTTTATTGCCGCTGTCAAGATTCTTCTCTGTATAATCCTTCAGGTTAATCAGCTCTTGAGATTTGCCAATACCTGGCTCTCCCAGCAAAACTAAGCACGGAACGTCTGCGATCGCCTCTAACCTAACCAGTTCAGGGTTCGCATATTTCCCATATTCCGATTCTGGATCGGTTAGATATCCGCGATCGCCAAGGTTAATATGCGCTGATCGAGGACACCAAAACCTTTTCCAGTCGTAAATCTGCTCAGGCATGTCGAATAACGTTGAAAAAAGAAGCCTTTGCTTAAGGATAACTTCAGCCCAAATATTTGGCCTTAATTCAACGTGCTTCGTTGCACCTTAGCCGTTTCAGCGACCGAGTGTGGCTTATCGGTGAAGGCTTACACAACCAAATCCAACAGCCGAAACCTAGCAATTTGCTTAATCTCAGCTAGTGCCTGTATTGTCTCCGTCTCAAACGAGTGCTGCAAACGACGCTCAAAAGACTCTAAAGTGCTGGCCTTCGTATGATTTTTGACTGCCACAATAAACGGAATCCCAAACCGCGCTTTGTACTGCTGATTGAGCAATTGAAACTGCTCAAACTCTTCTGCACTCAACCGATCTAGCCCAATCCCCGCCTGCTCCTTCACCGATGCCTCCGCCATTTTGACCCTTGCGCCTAAATCAGGATGGGCTTGAATCAGCATCAGTTTTTCGTCAGCAGACATTGCCTCAACACAGTTAACCATTGCCCCATGTAGGCTATCAACATCGGCAAACGGTCGCTGAAGCCAAGCTTGATGGGCGATATTGGGCGTTGCTTCAAAGACCTCGCTTAATGCGGCAACAAAGTCAGCTTGGCTCATTTGGTTGAGTGTGGCGATCGCATAAACCATCGGTCAACTTCCTCTATAGGTGCTGTAGGCCCAAGGCGAAGTCAGTAGGGGCACATGATAGTGTACCGAAGTGTCTGCAATGCCGAACTGGATGGGCACCCGATCTAAAAAAGGAAACTCAGAAGGAAGATCGGCCTTGTCTGCAAAGTACGCGCCAACTGCAAACACAAGTTCATAGACCCCTGTTTGAATTTCATTGCCCATCAGCAATGGTGCATCTGTTCGCCCATCACTGTTGGTAGAGAGTACTTTCAGTAGAATTCTCTGTGCAGGTTCGTTCTGAATCGCCCACAATTCTATAGTCATATCGACTGCGGGCTGTCCAAAAGCTGTATCTAAGACGTGTGTGGTGAGCTTGCCTGCTATGTCTGGCATTAGGTCAGCCAGTTGTGATGCGTTCAGTGCCATCGTTTCAAGACTCCGAGCAACCTCATCTTTAGAATAACTGACTGAACTTGAAAGCACATCAATATCCTATGGCAGCCCCTTCACCGCGTGGGTCAGCAGCGCCTTCTAGGGTGTTATCAGGTTTGACCAGAATTAGGTTGGCATTGCCCCACGGCGATCGCCCCTCTAAAACCTGCCCCCGTGCCTTCAGCGCATTGAGGGTAGCCGCATTCAACCCACCTTTCTCAAATCGAAGCTGATCGGGCAACCACTGATTGTGAATACGAGCAGCAGAAACCGATTTTCCTGCATCCATTTTATAAACCAAACTATTGAGCAAAATCTGAAACACGGTCGTAATGATGGTGCTGCCGCCTGGGGAACCTACAGCAAGCTTGAGTTTGCCATTTTCGGTGACGATGGTGGGGGTCATGCTAGAGAGGGGGATTTTGCCAGGGGCGATCGCATTGGCCTGGTTCCCTACTAACCCAAAGGCGTTAGGGGTATTGGGGGCGATCGCAAAATCATCCATCTCATCATTAAGCACAATGCCAGTCCCAGCAGCCACCACGCCAGCGCCAAAGCCGAGGTTCACGGTAAACGTCAGGCTAACCGCATTCCGATCTTGGTCTACAACGGATAAGTGGCTGGTTTCAGTCGATTCTTTCTTGCTCAAAAATCGCCCGATCATCTTAGGAGATGCAGCTTTCACCTGCGATGCAGCCCGTGCCTGACGCATCGAAATTTCGCGACGGCGGAGGTTGGCATAGGCTGGGTTAATTAAGGCGGTGACGGGCACTTTCACAAAGCCAGGGTCGCCGAGATGGATCGCGCGATCGGCGTAGGCAATTTTCATGGCTTCGGTCATGAAGTGGATCGCATCGGGGCTATGCCAGGGCTGCTGATCTAAGTTTGCACCACTCCATAAGTTCAAGAGCTGAATCAGATGCACCCCACCCGAAGAGGGTGGCGGCATAGAGCAGACCTGCATTTGCTTAAATGCGCCACAGACGGGATTTCGCCAGGTCGGTTTGTAGATTTTCAGGTCTTCTAGGGTGATGAAGCCGCCGTGAAGCCGCATATCTTGGGCGATCGCCTTGGCAATGCTTCCGGTATAAAACAGCTTTGGATCTTGGGCGACCATCCGCAACGTTTGCCCCAAATCTTTTTGAACGAGACGTGCTCCTGGTTTTAACGGCTGTCCATTGGGGGCAAAAATGGCGAGGGCGGCGGGGTTGGTTTTGAATACGTCTAGACGGAGTTGGGTGTTTTGAGAAAGGCGATCGCTCACCACAAACCCCTGTTCTGCCAACGCAATGGCAGGCCGCACGACTGCTGCCCAAGGTAAGCGACCGTACTTCTGCTGAACGTCGGCGAGTCCAGCAATCGTGCCTGGAACGCCTACGGCAAGGTAGCCATCGGTACTAGCGTTGGGGCGCACCTTGCCCTGGGCATCTAGGTACATCGTTGCAGTGGCCTTGAGAGGCGCTTTCTCTCGGAAGTCGAGGGCTTTGATAGTGCCTGTGGAAGCCTGTCGAAATAGCAAAAACCCGCCGCCGCCGATGCCTGCCGAAAATGGCTCCACGACGGAAATCGCTAGAGTGGTCGCGGTGGCAGCATCTACGGCATTGCCGCCCTGCTTAAGAATGGATAGCCCAACTTCGCTCGCTAATGGATGGGCAGATGTCACCATGCCCCGCTGACTACGGACTGATGGGGCAGAAATTCCCCAGGTCGGCTGTGCAGTAAGGACTGTAACAAAGCCGAACCCTATTAAGGTGATCTGTATGCGCCAATGCTGCTTCATAAATTTGCTAAAAATGCTTGTGCTGCCGTCTAAAGTAGATTAGGCTCCCGTTTGCGCTTAGAGAGGTTCCCTGTATCTATGTCTAACCCTGACCTTAACTTAGCGGATTATATTGACCATACTTTACTGAACCCAATGGCAACGGAAATGGCGATCGCCCAGCTTTGCGAGGAAGCAGATAAGTATCATTTCCCTACCGTATGTGTGTATCCTAGTCGCGTCAAACAGGCGGTTGAATTACTTCACAATCGAAATCCTAGTGTCTGTACGGTCATTGGATTCCCGACGGGTGCAACCACCACTGGGGTTAAGCTGTATGAGGCTCAAGAAGCGCTCGAAAATGGTGTGGCTGAGCTGGATGTGGTGATTAACCTAGGCTGGCTCAAGCAAGGCGATTTTGATGCGGTTCATCAAGAGATTGCCCAAATTTGTGGGCTTTCTGATGCGCCAGTTAAGGCTATTTTAGAAACTGCTGTGCTAACGGATGCTGAAAAGCGGATGGCGGCGAAGCTTTGTATGGAGGCTGGGGTTGAATTTCTCAAAACCAGTACGGGCTGGCAGGGTGGCGCAACGGTTGAGGACGTGAGGCTTCTGAAGGAGCTTACTCAAGATCGAGTTGGCATTAAGGCTTCTGGCGGCATTCGCACGGTGGAACAGGCTTTATCACTGATTTTGGCAGGAGCCACTCGGCTAGGCACGTCCCACGGAGTCATGCTCGTTCAAATGCGAGAGGCTGAAGGGAGTTAGCCATTCGGAAGAATTGATTTTAGTTTTTGCTCCTCAGTTATTCAACTATGAACGTCTTTGACCTACTGTTCGGCAACTTTCAGGAAGTTCAGAAAATGCATCAAGAATCGAAATTTTAGATGTTAAGGAGGCTTTGTATTCTGCCGTTTTATACCTTACCATATCAGTTACTTGATTAGAGGGGTGCGACCTCAGCCTGATATCACCTAAAGAGCGACTGGAAACCCGTATTGATTGAGCTTGTTCCAAAATTGAGACCACCGAGTTGGTGTTAAAACCAAGGTTCTTAAACTCAGTACGACTGCTGCACCCGTTTCTTTCC
>JANNDV010000081.1:0-25635 GCA_031387975.1 Acaryochloridaceae cyanobacterium OTE_75_metabat_521
TCCGCCAGACTCACTCGTTGCGTCTAACTTTGGCCTAGTTTCAACCGTCAATCAAAAGACCGTCGTGAAAGCTCCAGACTGGCTGTTTGTCCCTAAAGCCTATCCGGTCGGAGCAGGGGTCGTTCGTCGCAGCTATACGCCTAATCTTGAAGGAGATCCCGTTGCTGTCGTCATGGAGTTTTTGTCTGACACAGAGACAGGCGAATACTCCTCCCGACCGACCTATCCCTACGGAAAGCTGTACTACTACGAGCACATTTTGAAGGTGCCGACCTATGCAACTTTTGACCCTGCTATTCCTCTGTTAGAGGTGCGTCGCTTACAAAATGACCAGTATGAGCTGCAAACTGCTGATGAAGCACAACGGTATTGGATTCCAGAGCTTTCCTTAAGTCTAGGGCTTTGGCATGGAGAGCGTTTAGGGATTACTGTCTATTGGCTGCGTTGGTGGGATGAAGCAGGGCATTTGTTGCTCTGGAGTTCAGAAAAAGCCGAGCAGGAAAGACAACGGGCTGAGCAAGAGCGCCAACGGGCTGAACAACAACAACAACGGGCTGAACAAGAACGGCGAACTAGACAGGAAGCGATTCCTAAACTGTTGGGCATGGGGCTGAGCGTTGAGCAGGTGGCGGAAGCGTTAAATTTATCCGTTGCCGAGGTCAATCAGGCAATAGAAGGCTAGTGCCTCAGCCTTTCTAAAGGTTTGCCTTGGCTGCGGCCCGAACCAAGCAATTATGGTCTTCTGAAAGGGCTTGGATCAGTTCAACAGATGCGTTGGGGTTTTGGGCGATCGCATAGCGTTCCCACCATAATTCGGACAAGGCTAACCGTTCTAGGATAGGCGACGATATTTGGCAGCACATTAAAACCGATAAGCGACTGAAGGCACAATTGGATTGAGCATAGACATTCAGAGTCAGAGATTTTTGGGTATTAGGATTAGCAGTGATCGCCGGTCTTGATCGCTCCGCCATATTTCTACCATCAGGTAGTTTTTGAGAAACCACAGCCACTTGCTCTTTGGCGACAGGATGCTTTTCAACTAGGACGTTAGTTGACTCATTTGGGTCAGATTCTATTCCTCTGCCTGCCCAAGATATGCCATAACTCGCTAACTTTTTCAAGATGCTAAAGGGAGTTGACGGATTAGCTGCGACACTTTGACACACGCTGTCATACGGATCGTTAGCCAATTTCTCCAGAAACTCTAAAGGCATTAATGGATTCCTCGCAGCAAGTTTACGTACACGCCAATCGTACTCTTGTGCCATTTTGCTCAATGTCTCAGGCGATAGGTTAGAGTCACTCGCTGCTTGTCTAAGATAGTATTCGACGTTATTAGATATTAGATTTCGTAATTTGTATAATGCTTCTCCAGGAATCCTAGGATGCTTCAAGACAATCTTACGGACTTTCTCATAAACATCATCTGCTAGCTGTATTAAGGCTGATGATGGCGTTGCCGGATTTTTTGCTAACGTCACCCGAACTTCAACTGTACGATCGCCCACCAATTTCTCCAACACATCAGCAGGCGTATTGGGATTGGCTGCGATCGCCTTCCTCACATTCTCATGGTAATCCTCAGCCAGTTTTGCCAAAAGTTGCGGATCGGTTTCAGGCTGTTTGGCGATCGCCATCCGCAAATCCAGCGCCAGGGAATCCAGCAAAAATTCAGGAATTATACCCAGGGTTGCCAGTTCTAAGACTTGTTTGCGTTTTGGATTGAGATCTAATGCTTGGAGACGGGCGATCGCTATATCCTGCCAACCTTCGGTGCTCTCACCCGCTAAATTGACATGGAGTTGCGCCAACTCGATCACATCGGCATACGGGCTTTGGGTCAGGGTTTCTAGCGCGAGTCGCGTTGCTTGAGGGTGATTGGCGATCGCCTTCTGCACCACTTGACTGGAACTTTGAGCCACCCATTCTAAGAAAGCTTCGGGCAGGTCTGTCAATGCCAAGATGTTTTGTACTGAGGCCTTGAATGGTTCGCCAAAGGTTTCAGGGTGAGACAGATCGAGTTCGCTAAACCCTTTGGTCAATTGAGCCTGAATGAGCTGTTCTACTTTTTTAGCGCAGGTGGGAGCATCGCTATATTTTTTGAGCTGAATTTTGCCAGCGGTGCCAAGTTTGCCTTGGCGAATCTGAATACAAGGGTTCTCAGAAGTGATCGCCCAAAATTGACCGGAGCCAATATGCTCAAAGTAGCGTGTATGCATAGCGTCTTTATGATCGGCAGAATATATTTGTCCCCTGTTCTAAGATTCCCCAATCTAGGGAATCCTAAACTGAATGAGCAAATTTTACTTGGTTTTGATTATGGCAATGGAGCGGCGATCGCCACTGCACCATTGCGGTAAACCAGTTTATTTTTGAATAGATATTTTGAACAGAGCATTATGGCTAAGCGTAAATCAGAAGTCGCGTCAGAAGTTAAATCCTCAATTGAGCATCATCCCAACGATTTGAATTGGTGTAGTTGGCGATTTCAGCTACCGCTGAACCGTCCAGAGCCGAATCCATTCAACCTTCATGAATCGCTGCAACGATTCTCCTCTCAAGTATTGGGCGATTCTGTAAATCAGGCGGGTGCTTTTGCAGTGCTCTGGCATAATGTTGACATTCCGCCTTCTATGACTCGCCAAGAAGCTCATTTCTGGCTGGTTGCCATGACTGGCAGCATTTCGCAAAGACCATACCAAACGTATAATGCCACCCCTGAAGAATTGGATGAATTCATTCAATCTATTGCTGGGCAATCATTCTCTGGCGAGATTACATTACCAGAAACCTTGATGTATCTTTTGAACTCCAGTGAGAAGGGGATGCTATTGCCGCGAAATATTGCAATACCCCTTTCAACTTTATTCCCCATAGGCGAGTTGGTGCTTGGTCTGCTGCACTGTGAGCAATCATTTATGGGCTTACAAAGGCGTTGTTCTATTTTGATTAACCTCAACGATGTTATAAATCATAATCTACGATATCGGTTGACTGCTACCGAAATTCAACAAATACGTGTAACGCTGCGACCTCATATTGAGGAATTGCTTAACTTTACCGTTTGGAATAGTTTAGGCAATGAATATTTACCCTTGGTCGAGCGTTGGACAGAAGATACATTTGCTGGTGATCGAGACGATTGCGAGCTGCGTGGTTTGGCGATCGGTATTTTCTCTCCTCAGGAAGTCATTTTTAATCTTGAGGAGCCAGATCTAGTAGAAGCGCACCTCCGCCGATTGAAACTGCGCCTACGAACTTCGGAACAAATCAGAGTTTGGCTAGCTCATACTGAGTTCTCTGCCCTGGACTATGTTTACGACAGCATTAAAGCTGCTCCAAAGAAACAGGCGAAAGGGTTAATTGCGACCTTTGGAAGAGTAACGGCTCCAGAGGTGGCACCCTACATGCTGGAGATTTCCTTAGACTCTAAAGCGCCAGAGGTGGCGCGAGACTGGATGCGGAAAAACCCTGTTCACGTCATCGCTGGTTTAGTGCCCATAGCGGCGGGGAGTGATCGCCTTGCCAGAGCGGCTGTCAAGGTTTTGCGCGAACTCAAGCTCAAAGGGCATGAGGCGAAACTTCAGACGTGGATAGATCGTCAAGCGCCAGACATTGCCGAAAAGCTACGCGCTACCGTACTAGAAACTGCGCCCTCTATCACCCAGACGGTCGTGCAGTTTGATGAGAAAACGACGCCAGACTGGCTCCAACAGGCGATCGCCACCGTGAAAGGTAAAGTACCTAGCGTGCCTCGCTGGGCACCTTTAGAAGAACTGCCGCCCATTCGGATCGAAGACGGCAGCCTAAATGCCGACCAAACGACCGTGCTTTTAGCAGCGATTAAGGAAAGTACGCTGGATAGTCCCCATCCTCTGGTTGCTGCTATTAAGGCCAAGGCGCAGCCTGCTTCTCTGGATGCCTTTGCCACCAAACTTTTTGAGCGGTGGCAGCAAGAAGACATGCCCGCCCGCGAAAAATGGGTCATGTGGGCAATGGGACACCTGGGTTCGGATGCGGCTGCCTTAAAACTTTCGCCGCTGGTGATGACCTGGCGCTCAGAACTCAAGCATCAGCGCGTGACTTGGGGGCTAGATACCCTCAAAACCATGAACAGCGACACGGCCTTGATGCAGATCCACAGTATTACCCAAAAAAGCCGTCATCCTGGCTTACGCGAACGGGCTACGGAGCATCTAAAGGAAGCAGCTCGACTGCGAGGACTCTCCATGAGTGAACTTGAAGATCGAATTGTGCCGGACTGCGGACTGGATGCCCAAGGCAAGAAAGCGTTTGATTTTGGCCCCCGCCAGTTCCAGTTTGTACTGGGGCCAGACATGAAGCCGATGGTGCGGGATGGTAAAGGCAAGCTCATGGGCAACTTACCTAAGCCAACCAGTAAAGACGATGCTGATTTAGCCAGCCAAGCAGTTACGGCTTGGAAGGTATTGAAAAAGCAAATCGATGCGGTGACTAAAGTTCAGGCTGTGCGTCTGGAGCAGGTCATGGTGACGGAGCGCCGCTGGGCCGTTGCCCAGTTTGAGCGTTGGCTGGTGCAGCATCCGTTAATGACCCATCTGGTACAGCGACTGCTGTGGGCTGGGTATGATCCAAAGGGCGATCGCATCTTGCTATTTCGGGTGGCTGAAGACCAAACCTATACTAATTTCGACGACGAACCAATTCTGCTCAATTGCATTGAGACAGTCGGCATCATTCACCCCCTCCATTTAACGCCCCAACAGAAACAGCAGTGGGGTCAACTGTGGAGCGACTATGAGCTATTTCAGCCCTTCTCGCAACTGGATCGCGATCTTTACCTTCCAACCGCCGAAGAGCATACTAAAACCGTAGTGACCCGCTTTAAAGACATTACCATTCCTGGTATTTCCTTGGTGAGCACCTTTGAGCGTAAAGGCTGGCTACGCGGCGGCGGGGGCGATCGCGGCGGGTGCTATGAGCATTGTAAGGTTTTTCCTCAGGCAAAGCTGATTGTTGGGATTGAGTATGAGGGCGGCATTGCCCTGTGGGATGTGCGGCAATCGGGAGATATTAAAATCACAGACTGTTATTTTGCGCCTTTGCACTACTACAGCGCTGAGTACATGTTCTCCGCTAACCGGAAGTATGCCTTGCCCCTAGGTGAAGTGAATCCGATTGTATTTAGTGAAGTGCTGCGAGATATTACGCATCTCGCAGCTAAATCGGGTCAGTAAGGCTTGTGCTAGCCTAAAGTGCTTTGATGCTCAAGGGCAGCAGTGCGTACTAGGCAGTTATGGTCTAAGGTAAGCTGCTGTACAATTTCTTGAGGCGTGTTGGAGTTTTGGGCGATCGCATAGCGTTCCCACCAAGCGATTGAATCCTTAGCAAGGGTCAAAGTTTCTTCAGGCGTTTGCAAACTAAAAAATACTGCAAGGCAGCTAAATGCATCTCCAGACTTGACTAATCCCAGCAACGTACGAGGTCGGATATCGAGGGTAAGAGCCTGATCAAGCGCTGGCGTTACTTTAGAGAGTCGGGCGGTTGCTAATTCTCGTAACTGTTTATTCTCATCTTTTGCAAACTGTTCTAGAAGATGCGTTGGAACGCTCGGATTATTAATGACCGCTCGGCAGATCAGCAAAAATGGCTTCGCTAGGTTTGCGACCGCATTATCGCAGCCTTCCCCAGCGTAGAGCATCTCTTCGCCTCGCATATAAACGCCCGTAATGGTTCGGTCTTGGGCAAGTTGCGCTAGCAGATCTGCTGGCACGTTGGGGTTACTGGCAACAGCCGCTCGAATCAGTTCGTCAGTGTTTTGAGCAAATTGATGCAGCAAATAGGTTGGCGTATTGGGATGGCGCGCAACGTATTCGTGGACAGGCGATCGCGGACGGCTTCCGTTAATATAGCTGCGACCGATGGGCAAGTTTGCAAGTCTTTCTAGGGCAGCGGAAGGCGTATTAGGATTCTGTGCTAGTGCCTGCAAAACATCCCGGCTTTGTGAGCTAGCAAGATTCAAAAGTACATCGCTGGGGGTGTTGGGATTTTTTGCAACATGTTCATGACTATAACCATCTTTACTTTGACCAAGCTTCTCCAGAATAGAGACAGGGATATCGGGAGTACGAACCATTTGATAGACTATCCGCTGATCTAAACGCATTTCGCCTTCGACAGGCATCATCAACTGATCTAGAAGTTGTAAACGCAGGGTTGCTGGAGTTGCTGGGTTTTGAGCCATTGCCCAATAAAGCTTTTTTATATCTGAATAAGCGCCCTTATCCGTACTGTGACGAAGCTCTGTACTAGCCATCCAATATTGTTTACTCTGCTCGTGTTGAGCAATTTCCTCCGGCGTGGTAGGGGAAAGCTTCCCAGCACTATAGCAATGAGCCACCCTTTGAAAGTAATCTTCTTGATGACTGCGAACATATGCTTCACTTGCTAACCACTCTAAAGTTGAAATAGGAATGTTAGGATTTGAGACAATTCCAACTGCAATGTTGATGCCATCGTTCCATTGAATAATTTTGTCTAGCTTTTGAATCAATTGTTCAATAATTTGAAAAGGAACTTTTTGATTTCTAGAAACAGCTTCCAAAGCATCATCATCTTCAGTAAAAATTGGCTCTTCAATTTTGAAATTTTGTCCTCCGACTTGAATAGAAATTGGCGGCTTAGGATTGCGAGAGGCTAGGTCTGCTTGAGAATGTTGATATGAAAAAATCTTGATAAGAATTTCCAGTGAAGTATTAGGATTGTTGGCTAAACTTTTTCTTACATACGGGCTGCAATCTGTCGCTAGCGCTTCTAAGATTTCTAAGGGAGTGGATGGATTGCCCGCGACGCTCTGACGAATCCACCAGTGGCTTTCTTTCGCCATCAGCGCTAGCGTTGAAGGGGATAGCTGAGGATCTTGAGCAGCCTTTGCTAAAGTATGCTCTACGTTATGGCGCACTAAATTTCGTAACTTATAAAGCGCCTCTCCAGGCAAGTTAGGATGCTGAATTAAGGTTTTACGTACTTTCTCATAGACATCATCTGCAAGCTGTATTAAAGCTGATGCGGATGTTATTGGATTTTTAGCCAGTGTGACCCGAACGTCTACTGTGCGATCGCCCACCAATATCTCCAACACATCGGTTGGCGTATTGGGATTGGCTGCGATCGCCTTCCGCACATTCTCATGATAATCCTCAGCCAGCAGAGCTAAAGTCTGCGGAGCAGTTTCAGGCTGTTTGGCGATCGCCACTCGTAAATCCAGCGCTAGAGAGTCCAGTAAAAAATCGGGAATAATGCCGAGGGCAGCTAATTCTAGAACCGATTTGCGTTTTGGATTGAGGTCTAACGCTTTGAGACGGGCGATCGCTGCTTCTTGCCAGCCTTCAGTCATCTCACCCGCCAAATTGACATGGAGTTGCACCAACTCGACCACATCGGGATAGGAACTTTGAGCAAGGGTTTCTAACGTAAGTCGCGTTGCTTGGGGATGATTGGCGATCGCCTTTTGCACCTCATAGATTGAGGTGTTTGCTGCGCCTTCAAAAAAAGCTGGGGGTAGGCTAGGAAGCGAGAGAATGCTTTGCAGAGAAGGGGCAGAGAAATCTCCCAAGTCATTGGGTTGGGTCAAGTCTCGTTCGCTGAAGCCTTTTGCAGCTTGGGCTTGGACTTGTTGGGCTGCTTTTTTCTCACAGGTTGAGCGATCGCCACAGTCTTTACGCTGAAATTTGCCAGGGGTGCCCACTTTGCCTTGGTGGATCTCAAAGCACCGATCATTAAGGGTGATGGCCCAAAACTGTGAAGCTTTGGAGTCTTGGCGCTCAAAGTAGCGTGTATGCATAGCGGTTAGAAAAATAGCCCAGCTGATCTAGGGTGCCCTGATCTGGGGAATCCTAAATCAGGCTAAGAAAATTAATGTTTTTTGCTGAGGTTGGAGCAATAGTAAAGGTGATCGCCCCTAAAATTCAGGCCGACGTTCTCAGTGATGAAGCAGTGGCACAATGTTTCACAGAACAAACGACCCCAGAATGGTTGAGCCACGAAGTTAAAGCGCTTCAGCGGAAGAAAGCTACATTGCCCAGTTGGGTCTCACTCCCCGATTTACCCTCAGTGCAGGTGGGCGAATATTGCTTCAATGCAGATCAAACTAATGCTCTACTGCTGGCGCTCAAGCAAAGTACCCTAGATAGCCCCCATCCGCTGACCAAAGCCCTCAAACAACAAGCCCAGACGAAAACCTTAGATGCCTTTGTGTGGCGGCTGTTGGAGCTTTGGTTGAATGAAGGCGGCCCTTCTAAAGACAAATGGGCCATGATGGCCCTCACCCATTTAGGCTCAGACGCGATCGCTCTCAAACTCACGCCGTTGATCCGAATCTGGCCTGGAGAAAAACAGCATCCCCGTGCCGTAGTGGGGCTAGACTGCCTGCGCGCAATGGGAACCGATACCGCCATCATGCAGATACATGGCCTCTCCCAAACTCTCAAATTTAGAGCCTTAAAAGTGCGCGCCCAGGAATGTATGGCAGCGATCGCCCGTGACCGTAGCCTCACCCCAGAAGAACTCGAAGATCGCATCGTGCCAACGCTGGGCTTAGACCCGCGCAATATGCCTATTTTTGACTTTGGCGATCGCCAGTTTCAGTGTGTGGTGAGCAGTGACCTTAAACCTAAAGTACGAGACGGCGCAGGTCAACTTAAGACCGATCTGCCAAAGGCTGGCGCGAAAGATAATTCGGAGATGGCAGAACAGGCGATCGCGGCCTGGAAACTGCTGAAAAAACAAATTAGCGAAGTGCTTCGCATCCAAAAAACGCGCCTCGAAAATGCTATGGCAACGGAGCGGCGTTGGGCTAATGCAGACTTTGAGCGTTTATTGGTGCAGCATCCATTAATGACCCATCTGTCTCAGGGCTTGGTGTGGGGTGGTTATGACGAAAGCGATCGCCTGATGGGCACCTTCCGAGTGGCTGAAGATAGAACCTATAGCGATTATCAAGATCATTCTTTTTCTTTAACAGATGTTGCAACGGTAGGGATTCTACATCCTTTTCGCATTGGGCCAAACCTGAAAGCAATCTGGGGTCAGCTGATGAGTGAGTATGAAATCATCCCACCGTTCGCCCAGATCAATCGAGAAATTTTTGCTTTAGAGCCAGCGGAGCGAAACAGCAAGATCATTCAGCGGTTTAAGGCCATCAACATTATGGCTCTGGCGCAGCGATTGGGTTGGCACCGCAACTCCCTGTACGACAACTATGATGACCCCAGTTGGGTGTGCTGGAAACACTTCCCAAAGGCGCAAATCACGGCGGTTGTTGGCGGAGATCTCAACACTCCAATGCAGTGTCGATTTGTGGAAGGATCTCCCAGCTATGTGTCTTTTCCTGACAGTCGCAGGGACTGGGGTATACCGCTCAGTCAGGTTGATTTGGTCATTATTAGCGAAGTAATACGAGATTTAAGTGCTTTGGTGATTAAAGAAGCATAGAAGAGAAATGGTGGCGATCGCGTTTATCACAGTGCATTAAAACGAAAATTGGAAGAAAAAAAGATGGAGATTTGGTATAACCTGTTTAAGCAATACGAAGCAGGTCAACGCGACTTTAGTGGCCTAAACCTTAAGGTTGAGGGTTATCAATTTAACTTAAGACAACAACCTCGCCAAAAAATTATTTTCAGTGGTATAAATTTTGAGAGTGCTCGACTAGAATCGGTTGAGCCAGACCAGAAAGCATATAACCTTCAGGGGATTAACCTAAGCAGTGCAAACTTTGGGGCTGCTCGACTTCAGCAAGTTAATCTGAGCGGCGCAGATCTGAGTGGTGCAGATCTCGGTGGCGTGATATTTGAAAATGTTGATCTCAGCAATGCAAACCTGAGTGGGGCAAATCTCAGTAGAGCGATTTTGGGTACAGTTAATTTGACAGGTGCGAACTTAAGTAGCGCTAATCTGCAAGCGATACAAATCAGAGTCTCTGATTTAACCAATGCCAATCTGAGCCAAGCGAACTTGGCTGGCAGTTCCATCAATTCTAAGCTTAATCAAGCCAACTTAATGGGAGCAGATCTCAGTAATGCCTGCTTAGATGGCGCAAATCTGAATGGCGCAAATCTCAGCAATGCCATACTCGATAACGCTAGCTTCAAAAAGTACTACGCTTACGCAGATCGCACAGGAACATGTTCTACGCTGAATGGCGCAGACCTGAGAGGCGCGAGTCTCGTTGGCACTAACTTTTACGAGGCATTTCTTAATCATGCAGACCTCAGAGAGGCTAATCTTCAGGGAGCCGATTTATACCAAGCTAATTTAGTCAGCGCCAATCTGAGTGGTGTAGATCTGAGTCAAATCAGCAGAATTGGCTGTACGAATTTAGAAAACGCTAATTTAAGCGGTGCTAATCTCAATGGGCTTAGCCGCCTCAGAGAGTCGCACTTGAAAGGAGCCATTCTGAAGGGCGCTTCTTTAAAGGGCATCAGCTTACCTTACAGTCACTCCTCTCATTGGGGCAGTATTGAGGGGGCTGACTTGAGCGAGGTTGATCTGAGTGGTCTTAATCTATCGAATTTAAAATTCATTAACGTCAACTTAAGCCATACGAATTTGAGTGGAGCAAACCTTAGCCGTACTCAGTTCCTCAATGCCAACCTAAGTCATACCGACTTGAGCAATGCTAATCTCACCGACGCGGATTTTAGCCATGCAGTCTTAGATCATGCCAACCTGAACGGTACATCCTTGAACGGGATTAATCTTAGCCATGCTTCTCTAGAAGCAGTGGTAGGGCTACCCCCCAAATATGTCTTATTGGGTCAAATTATCCAGCATCGGCTGGTTGATTTAGATCTAAAGGGTGCGGATTTGAGCAGCTTAAAACTGATTGGCGTAGATCTTAAGGGAGTCAATCTCAGCGGTGCTAACTTCAGCCAATCTCAGTTGACGAATGCCGATCTCTCCCAAGCTGATCTTTCCCAAGCCGATCTGTCTGGCGCTAATTTAGTTCAAGCGAATCTCAGCAATGCTACGTTGACCCAAGCCAACCTGACTGCGGCAATCTTGCGGAATGCTAATTGCACCCAGGCCAATCTAAGTAAGGCAAGCCTCACCCGCGCGCAGTTTATTCAAGCCGATCTGCGCGCAGCAAATTTAGCCGATGCTAACCTTACAGGTGTTAATCTGACGGGCGTTCAGTGGCAAAATGCCTACCTAAAAGGCGCTAATTTCAGCAAGGCTACCTATAACCTTGCAGAGGTGACTCAAGAGTATGTTCGGATCTTTCAGCTAGAGCAGGACGACGCTATTCTGACCATGATTCGGGATGGCATTTTAGCGAATGCTGTTGACCAATCCGCTGCTCTGGCTGCGCTAGCCGTCTTTGCCCAAATTCAGTCTTCTGTCGCCGCACCCCACATGCTAGAACTGTGGCATAAATCTAAGGCTCCTGCCCAAGCGCGACAGTGGTTAGAGACCGATCCAGGACGGGCGATCGCAGGCTTACTTTCGGTCGTTGCTGAGAACAAAAAACTCGCTCAACTCGCGATCGAGTGGCTCCAAAGACTGAAACGTCAGGGGCATAAGGCCATCATTCAGGCTGCGATCGCCATACTTGACCCTGCGATCGCTAAAAAAGTACAGGCTCAGGTGTTTGAATCACCTGAACTGCTGCCCTTTGAGGAACACACCACTCCTGAGTGGCTGCGGACAGAATTGGGCAATTGTCGCAGCCTAAAGAAATCGAAACCCATTAAATGGCTAGAGGTGCAGGATCTCCCGCCCCTCGTCGTGGAATCTCAACGATTGAATGACGAGCAGATGTTGGCCTGTTTAGACGCACTAAGGAGCAGCACCTTAGATAGTCCCCATCCTTTGGTTGCAAAGCTCAAGGTTAACTGCACAACAGCCAGTCGAGAATCCTTTGCCTGGCGGATTTTTGAGCTATGGGTGGGAGCACCAGCTCCCACCAAAGAGAAATGGGCAATGCTATCCCTCGGCCTGCTCGGCACTGACGGGACGGTCTTAAAACTTGCGCCGCTGATTCGCGTTTGGCCTGGGGAGAGTCAACACGCCCGTGCCGTTTTGGGCTTAGACTGTCTGCGCGTGATTGGGACTAATACCGCATTGATGCAAATCAACGGCATTGCCCAAAAGGTCAAGTTTCAAGCACTCAAGAAGCGCGCTCAGGAATGTATGGAGGCGATCGCCCGTAATCTTCAGCTTACGGCTGAGCAGTTAGAAGATCGGGTGATCCCAGACTGTGGGCTAGACACGAGAGGTCAGCGAGTCTTCGACTTTGGCACACGGCAATTTAGCTTTGCCCTAGGGCCTGACCTTAAACCCTTTGTGCGAGACAGTAAAGGTAAGCTCCTCTCAAGCTTGCCCAAACCCAATGCCAAAGACGATTTGGAATTAGCGACCGTAGCGACAGCAGACTGGAAGCTGATGAAAATGCAAATTGGCGAAGTGGTCAAGATTCAAAGCCTTCGCTTAGAGCAGGCTATGGTTAGTAAACGACGCTGGCCTTGGGCTGAATTTAATACCCTATTGGCGCAACATCCGCTGATGACCCATCTGGTGCAGCGTTTGATCTGGGGCGGATACGATGCCAACGGGCAGATGATCAAAACCCTTCGAGTTGCCGAAGACCAAACCTTTGCCGATGCATTGGATGCCTCGCTGAATCCTCAAAATATTGACACCATCGGAATTCTACATCCCCTCAATCTAAGCCCAGAGATTAAGGCAGCTTGGGGACAAGCCTTGAGCGAATACGAAATTATCCCACCCTTCCCGCAAATTGATCGAGAAATCTATATCCTCCAACCAGAGGAACTAAACGCTAAAGACATTACCCGCTTCAAAGATATTCAAATTCCGGCAGCGAAGCTTGTCAGAACTTTAGAAGGTTTAGGCTGGCAGCGGGGCAGAACAGACCAGGGTGAAATTCAGGTGCACTGTAAATACTACCCTAATGTTGACGTGACGGCTGTGGTTGGTGAGTACGAAAATGTCTTCCACGGTGGAGATATTAGCGGTACCGAAGCCATTGACGGCTGCTGTTTTGTCTCAGGACAATATATTCCAGAAGATTATCCGCGCGATCGTCAATGGGCAAACGCTAGAGAGCCAGCCCGACTACCGCTAGGTGAGATTGATCCGCTGCTGATAAGCGAAATGCTACGGGAGTTGACGGCGATTGCTACTCCTGATCAAGTTTAATAATCATCGGTTACTCGGCCTTTTTCTTCTTAAAATCAAAGTCTTTATGAATCAAGTAGAACAAAATGACAAGAACTACAAAAAGAACAACGCCCAGCACGTCCCAAGAACTACAGCGTCCCGCCTCAGAAATTCTGTATGCAGATGAACTGAAGCGTCTTGCTGAAACTGATGGCGATACGCCCCGTCCTGGCGGTTGGAGACTTACGCCTCAGTCGGTGCTGAAATTTGTCTTGGGCGATCGCACCCTCAACATTGCCCCTAAATTTGTCGGCAGTCGCGGTCAGCTAGAGCGCTGTATTGTTGCTCTTGCCACCAATCGTGGCCTAATGCTCATCGGCGAACCAGGAACGGCGAAAAGCTATCTCAGCGAACTCCTCGCCGCAGCCATTAGCCATGACTCCACCTTAACCATTCAGGGCAGCGCAGGCACTACCGAAGACAATATCAAATATTCCTGGAACTATGCGCTGCTATTAGCCGAAGGGCCGAGCGAAAAATCCTTAGTGCCTGCACCCCTCCATCGCGGGATGCAGGAGGGTAAAATCGTACGCTTTGAAGAAATTACGCGCTGCCCCTTAGAAATTCAAGATACCTTGCTTTCGATTTTGAGCGATCGCGTCATGAGTGTCCCCGAACTACCGGACGAAAACCGCAGTCTGTACGCCAAGCTGGGGTTTAACGTAATTGCGACTGCTAATACCCGCGATCGCGGCGTCAACGACATGAGTGCCGCACTCAAGCGTCGTTTCAACTTTGAAACCGTCCCTGCTATTAATGACCTACGCCAAGAGATGGAATTGGTGCAGCGCGAAACCGACCGACTCTTGCAAAAAGCCTCAATTCCGTTAAGTCTCAGCCCAGATTTAACCGAAGTCCTTGTCACCACATTCCGTGAACTGCGCACAGGCCAAACCCATGAGGGACGATCCTTTGAACCTTTAAGTACCGTTATGAGTACTGCCGAAGCGGTGACGGTAGGCTACGCGGCAGCTCTACACGCTTACTATTACAGCAATAGCCAACTTTCGGCAGATCATTTACTGCAAAGTCTGATCGGTTCAGCCTTTAAAGATGCTCCAGAAGATATCAAAAAACTGCGCCATTACTTTAACCATGTAGTCAAAGAGCGTAAGAGTCAGATTTGGCAAGAATACTATGGTGCTCAAAGGCATATTTTGTGATCAAAACTGATTATTTCGAACATGGAATTTAACCCGAACATCCTCAATCTCGATGCACCCGTTGTGTTCTTCCCAGTGCGCCACCATAGTCCTGTCTGTGCGCGCCTGGTTCGAGAATTGGCGCAAGCGATTCGTCCTGGCGCAATTCTAATTGAAGGGCCATCGGACTTTAACTCGCAAATTGCTGAACTAACCCTTCCCCACGAACTCCCGATCGCCATCTATAGCTTTGCAAAATTAGATGAAGGAAACCGTCGCGGTGCATTCTATCCCTACTGCATCTACTCCCCAGAGTGGCAAGCCTTACAAGTCGCCCAAGAACTGGCTATCCCGGCTCAGTTTATCGATCTGCCTTGGGCCGACATTGCCAATGCGGCAATATCAACCCACCGCTATGCCGACACTGAACTGCGCCAGAGTCGATATGTGAGTCGGCTCTGCGAAACCCTTGGCATTGAAGGACTCGATAATTTATGGGATCAACTGTTCGAGATTGACCCTGATCTTTCCCTTGAAATTTACCTAGAACGCTGCCATCAGTTTTGCTTTCACTGTCGCATTTTAGATGGCTGCACCTCCCAGAGCGACTTACAGCGCGAAGCCTTCATGGCGGCGCAAATTCGGCAGGCGATGTCCTGTCACACTCGACCCATTTTGGTCGTCACGGGCGGCTTCCATAGCTATGCCCTCTATGCCAGAGTCTTTAACCAACCCTTTGAGGAACCGCTACCCATTCCTGAAAATGTGCAGCAACTTCTGCAACAAGCTGGCATTCAGCCCCCCACACCCCAAAGCTCAATGCCCGATGCAGAACGAGGCATTGCTCTTACGCCTTTTACCTACGATCGCCTCGATAGCCTTACAGGATACGATGCCGGAATGCCCAGCCCTGGTTTTTATCATCAGGTTTGGTGCGATCGCACGAATGTACCAGAAGCCTTTCCACCGAAGCTAAACTACCCCATCTATCGTCGCTTACTCGTTCAGGTTGCGGTAGATTTGCGACAGCGAAAACAACAGATTAGCTCCGCCGATCTGATTGCTGTAGAAACGACTGCCCAAGGACTAGCCACCTTGCGCGGTCATACAGAAGTCTGGCGACAGGATATTGTCGATGGCATCATCGCCGCCCTCATCAAAGATGAACTCACGCCCCACACCTCCCATCCCTTTCTCGCCGCTGTCTATGAAGTGTTTCGCGGGAATGCACGGGGTCGCCTTGCCGCTGGAACTTCGGTACCGCCGTTGGTTGCCGATATTAAACAACACCTTCATACCCATGATCTATCGCCCCAGAACTACGCCCAGTCCGTGAAGATTAATCTCCATGAACCAAAGGCGTTACGGCGATCGCAAATTCTGCATCAGCTTCGCGTCCTAGACATTGCGGGGTATGACCGCATTAACGGGACTGACTTTGCCACACGACTGGACTTAGCCTACCTCTGGGAAGAATGGGCTATTTGTTGGAGTCCAGCCCATGAAGGAAGCTGTATTGAAGCCGCCATTTACGGCTCAACCCTGGCTGAAGCTGCTGAAAATCGGGTGCTGGCCTTAGCCGCCAACGTCGAAAGACAGGCTGAAACGGCTGCGCTCCTTTTACTAGATACCGCTCTCATGGGATTACGGCACCTCACCCAACCCCTGTACCAACGCTTATTGAGCCTGATCCGGTCGGATAGCGAGTTTTTTGCCGTCACCCGTGCCTTGGGGCACTTGCTCTATCTCTACCGCTACGACGAAGTATTAGGGACTTCTAAGAGTCCAGAAATTGGACAGTTGCTCCAAGAGGTGTTTAACCGTGGCCTGTGGCTTCTGGAAAGCTTAGGTCAAGTGCAGGGCAGCGATCAGCCCCTCCTGCAAGGGGTTAAGGTTCTCTTAGAAACCTTTGAGCGTTGCGGTCAATCCCTGACCCTCAACCGCATTGCGCTCGTCGATGTGCTGGGGCGCGTCAGCTCCGATTCGTTACAAAATCCGTTGCTGCGGGGGGCTGCAATGGGGGCCATATGGGGGTTAGGTGAAACGCCCACGGCACAAGTTTTAATGGACCTCAAGTTCATGGGGAACCCCGATCGCCTCGGAGATTTTCTGACTGGGTTGTTTTATCTAGCCCGTGAAGTCGTCCAACGTGAACCAGACCTTTTGCAACAGATTGATCAACTGCTGTCAGGGTTCGATGAGGAAATGTTTCTCGTTGCGCTTCCGGCTCTGCGGTTAGCCTTTACCTACTTCACCCCCCGCGAAAAACATGCGATCGCCCGAACGCTCGTCCAATCTTGGGATGCACCGGAATCCTCCAGTCCCCCGCCCCAACAACTCGACGTTGCCCCGGAGGAAATTGCCAGGGCAAAAGCGCTAGAAGCCACTTTATTAGAAGCCCTAACACGCTATGGATTACGGGGAGGAAGCCGTGGATCAACTCAATGATCTCAAAACCCGTCAAATTCGCTGGCGGTTAATTCTAGAAGCTGGAACAGAGGCTATCTTAGGTCAAACCCCAGACGGGCTATGGCAACAGCGGGCCGATGCACTCACGTTTCTGTACGATCGCGAATATGGGTCTCGCAATGTCCGGCCTGGGGGCGGCAGCGGGTCAGAGCGGCAAGCCGCCTCCGGTCAAGGGGCATCGGGAGGCAGCAGTCAGCCCAACTCAACTCAGTCTGGTCAAGGACAAAGCAGCCAAACACCCTCGCAAGGCTCTGGCGCTCAAGGCTCTAGGACACAGCGATCGCCAGGGAAAACCCAAGGGGTACAGAAACAAGGGGCAGGTTCCGAACCTGGAGAGTCAAGTGCGGTAAATGCCGAGGCTCAAGGTCAACAAGCTCAAAATCAACAAACTGAGGGAAATTCTGGCTCCGAGCATTCGTCCTGTACAGGGAAAGAGGGTAATTCTGGAACAGGGCAAGGGCGATCGCAGGACGGGGCCTCAACGCAGCCAGGACAAAATGGCGCATCGGGTTCTACAGAATTGGGCAACGCTGGCGAAGGAGCTGAAGCGCCTGGACAAGGGGCAAGTTGCGCGGGAGCAGGGCAAGGCAGTGCAGCTTCCAAGGGTCAAGGATCGTCCACTTCAGGGGGACAAGGAACTGACGGTGGGGCAGAGACGGGCACAACATCCGATGGGGAAAGTCATCAAAGCGGCGATGGCAGCGCTTCTCCTTCTCAGGATCGCCATGGGGGTCTTGGCCCTTCGCAACTCACGGTTCCCGAATGGATTAACGCCATTTACGAGCTATTCCCTAAAAAGACCATTGAGCGGCTAGAGAAGGATGCTCTAGAGCGCTACCATCTTGAAGAAATGGTGACCAACCCCGATTTGCTGAGCCGTGCCGAACCGAGCCAAACCCTACTGAAAGCAGTTTTACGCACAAAACACCTGATGAACCAAGATGTTTTGGCGATGGCGCGGTTGTTAGTACAGCGAGCGATCGCGGAGCTAATGGAGCAACTCGCCCGCGAAATTCAATCGCCGTTTTTGGGTGCCATTAATCGACAGCGACGGTCTTGGCTGAAGGTTGCTAAAAACTTTGATGCTGAAACCACCATTCGCCAAAACCTCAGTACCTACGATCCTGAGACTAAGCGACTCTATATCAAGACCCCTTACTTCCACTCCCGCATAAAGCGACAGATGGATCGTTGGCAAATCATTATTGTGGTAGATGAATCGGGCAGTATGTTAGATAGTGTCATTCACGCTGCGGTAACAGCTTCGATTTTTTTTAGCCTTAAGGAGGTTAAAACCCATCTTTGTATTTTCGACACAACAGTGGTGGATCTCACCGATCAGTGTTCCGATCCGGTTGAAACGCTGATGCAAGTGCAGTTGGGTGGTGGCACCGATATTGGTCAAGCGCTGGCCTATGCTGAATCTCTCGTCGAAAATCCGAGAAATACGATCGTTATTCTCATTACTGATTTCTTTGAAGGTGCTCCCTTAGAACGGCTGTTATCCGTGACCCATAGCCTAATCGAAAGCGGCGTCACGCTCCTAGGGCTGGCTGCGCTCGATTCTCAAGCTAACCCTAATTACAACCGAGATCTGGCACAGCAAATGGTTAATTTGGGTGCCAGTGTAGGAGCCATGACCCCTGGTGAATTAGCAGTATGGGTAGCAGAAAAAGTCCGTTAATGTGGGGATTTGGGTATCCTGACCTATGGATACAAAGCAACGGGAGAAAGTCGTGAGCTGGTGGCGATCGCTATATCTGAGAAATGCGCTGGGGCTTCCAGATGAAATGCTTCACTTAGTGGGGCAGTATGTACAGTGTGCCCAAGGCAATTTTCCTGAGCGCATGATGCGGTATGCCATTGACGGCGATGATGAAGCTGTTTTGGCTGAGATTGTCGAACTTCGACAAACAAACTATCAGAATTTTTGGGATACATACTCTGGCACTCAATCGACTGGTAAGGCAGGAATTCAGCTCTTTTCAAAACTGTCCCACGAGTCTGGGAATCAGCTCTTTTCAGATATCCAAGCGCTGCATCCTTTGTTATGCTATCGACTCGCAAAGCTCAATGAGACCTTAGGGGTTTTTAGTCTACAGCCCCTCGGCTGGCTGCATCAATTGCTAGCTAGAATTTCACCCCACGGACTCGTTGCACTCTTTGACATTACAAAGCCAATTACGCTGCCCATTGAAGCCAGCTTTATAGAACAGCTTCTTGAAGCGAGCGCAGAATCCGCAAAGAGCTTGGCGGAGGTTGTTTACTTTGCCGATCCCGACGATTTTTACAATACCCGACTCATCGCTGGAGCTTGTGCCGCGCTTCAGGGTTTTAGCGACTACAGCCTTCAGCATAGGGATATCGTTCGTGAAGCGCTTCAGCAAAAGCAAAGCAGTCGCCGGAATTTTGTCTTAGAAATTTTAATTTATCGACAGGTTTCGATTGAACCCTTTATCGATCTGGTCGTCAAAATGGCGTTTTCACCTCGCAAGGGAGAACGTGAACTTGCTGCTAAATATTTAGTCCAAGATGTAAAACAAATTATTCCCTGGGTTCAAGAAAAAGCAGCTCATGGAACCGTTGCCGAACGAGATCGCGCCGTGCAAATTCTATGGACACTGCAAGGTAAAGAGGCTTGTCCATTCCTAGAAGCGAGATTGCCTTTAGAAACAGCGCTAAAGGCGCAGCAATCCATTCAGGTCTGCTTATCTAGGGTGGCAGAACTTCCATCGGAGTGTACTTCTTTGGAGCTACCATCTCTAGACTGGATCCAACACGATTCTCCTCTTCCAGACAGCATTAGAAAAACTCTGGCAAAGGCTCTAGATGGCTTGAAAACCCCAACAAGGCAGTTTGATATTGCCTTCATTGAGCAGTGCTTAGAAACAGGTACAGTCAGTGAATGTGCTAATTGTCTAGGATCTACTTTCAAAAGAAATATTCATGGAACAATCTCTGAACTCAAGCCCGTACTTAATGCAATTTTAAAACATCCTCATCTTTCATTTCTCCATGCTTTTCGGCTTCTGATCCTGTTTGGCTGCTTCCATCGCAATTTTGAATCGGATCTACTGAGCAGTGATTTTTTTAGTTTATTGAATACTTATCGACAGTCTCATCCCGAAATGGGGTTGCGAGAACTGGCTGCTGTTTTTAAAGTTTTAGAACTAAAACCAGAGCAACTCGGTCGCTATACCGTTCGCTATGCCTCCCAATGGCACCATGAGCATAGTTGGTGGGGCAAGGAAAGCGTCTGGCCCTATTTTTATGAGTATCCTCATCTCCTTGAAGAAGCTTTTAAGGAAAATATTGACGACTGGGGCTACACTGCCAGAAAACAATATGCCTTGCAGATTCTGTCTTTATTCCCGCAATTGCCCAGTTCTCTCATTCCTTTCTTGTGGTCTTTGGCGCTAGGCAACGCTAAAACCGAGCGTCCCTTCGCCCAGAAATGTCTTAATGCCATACCGAATGTTACTGAGCAACTATTGCAAACCCTTCAACGTCCAGATGCCGCTAGCCGAGCGATCGCCGCAGAATGGTTAGCCAACCGCAATGATACGGCTGCGATCTCCCCCCTCAAAGAACTGCTCCTTAAAGAAAAAAGCGATGCTGCAAAAGTGGCCTTTATGCGATCACTCGAACACTTAGGTGCGCCCATTGATGAATTCTTAAACCGCGATCAACTTCTGTCAGATGCCCAAAAGGGCTTAACAAAAGGCATTCCCGAAGCGCTGAGTTGGTTCCCTTTTGCCGATTTACCTTCCGTTCATTGGACTGATAATAATCAAGCCATCGATCCGATGATTCTTACTTGGCTAATTGTCCAAGGCTATAAGCAAAAATCCCCTGAACCTAGTCCGTTGCTGCAACGGTATGCCCAATTGTGGAATGCGAGCGATCGCCTTGCCCTCGGCAGCTTTGTCCTCAATCACTGGAGCGCTCAAGATACTGCACCTTCACACACTCAAGAGCGTGCTGAACTTTTAGCTCGCAAAAATGCCCAAACCTATGGGCAATACTATCCAAACAAAACCCAAGAACAAATTTATCGAGACTTTCTCAATCAATTGCTAGAAGAGTGTAAAGGATCGGCAATTAAGGAGAAAGGCATTCTGGCGATCGCCGCCGCCTGCATCATGGGCGCATCTGCTGTTCCGGTTGTTAAAAAGTATCTAGATACCTGGTACGGCAATCGAGCTGCCCAATGTAATGCCCTGCTGCAAATGCTCTCCTGGATTGAAGACAATGCCTCTATTCAGTACCTGCTCTCTATTGCCAGTCGCTTCCGCACCAAAAGCATTCAAAAAGAAGCCGACAAACTCATTCATGCCATTGCTGACCGCCATCAGTGGACGCCGGAAGAGTTGGGTGATCGCACCATTCCCACCGCAGGGCTGAACGCAGATCGCACTCTCACCCTAGACTACGGCAGCCGTCAGTTTACGCTGACCCTCAATGCGGGACTTAACCTCATCCTCAGAAATACCGACGACAAAGTGCTCAAGACGCTGCCCAATGCAAACCAGCAGGATGATCCTGCTCTGGCAGAAGCCGCAAAAGCCGCCTTTAGCCAAACCAAAAAAGAACTCAAGCAGGTGCTGCAAATTCAGAAGACCAGACTATACGAAGCCATGACCGTACAGCGCTCTTGGTGCTACAGCGATTGGGAGTCTTTATTGAACCAGCATCCCATTCTGGGACTCTACACCCAATCCTTGGTCTGGGCCGTCTTTGAAGATGATCGGTTTGTTCATGCCGTCCGTCCCCTCGGCGATGGTACCCTCACCACCCTAGACGACAGGGAAGTAACCCTTAAGCCAGAGACGGTTCTGCGCCTCGCCCATACCTCCCTGGTTTCCGAAACCGACGCCCAAGCTTGGAATACCCACCTTAGCGACTATGAAGTCGTGCCCCCCTTTGCCCAATTCTGGACTGGGCTGTACAGCATTCCCACCGATCCGCAAGTCACCGATCTCAACGACTTCCATAACCACACCCTAGAAGCCTTCCACCTGCGAGGGCGCGCCACCAAACGGGGCTACAATCGCGGCCCAACGGGTGACGGCGGCTATTTTGGCACCTACCATAAAACCTTCTCTAGCGTGGGCATCGAGGCCGTCATTGACTTTAGCGGCAATTCTTTACCCGAAGAGAATGTCCCCGTCCAGCTCTATGGACTGTACTTTTACAAACTAGGCGATCGCGGCATGCGCGAAATCTACGATCTCAGCGATTATGCAAAGCTGCCGCTCCAGTCAGTGCCGCCTGTCTTACTGCAAGAGTGTTGGAACGATCTGCGCCATATTGCCGCCTAAACGCCTATGCCCCGTGCTGACCTCCTAGCGCTTACCCTGGACGACCTGAACGTACTCAGCAATCGCGGCCTTGTCAAACGGGCGCAGCGAGAGCTGGAATCGGAGGAGTTTACCTGTCAGTCCGCAGAATCGAGCGACGGCACCGTGACCTTCCAGTGGTCCGATGGTTTTGACTGCACCCTCCCGGCAGACAGCGTGATTTGCGATCGCCACTGCACCTGCACCGCCACTACCCTTTGTCGCCACCTCATCCGCTCGGTGCTGGCTTATCAACGTCAGTCTGGCCTGCCGCCAACGGAAGATCCCAAACAGTCTGAACCGGGAAGCGCTGCGCTGCCTACCCCGTCGAACCAGTCTTGGAATCCTGGAAAAATCCCCGATACAGAGTTGGCGCAACATTTCAAAGCAACCCAACTCAAGCAGCTCCAGCGTCAGTTTGACACCAACCAAGTCATCGAACTCATGGGTGGCAGCAAGCCAACAGCGCGGCTCCACAGCTCAGGACATACCATCCGGTTCCTGGTGCCTGGCGATTTACGCTATACCTACTGCGACTGTGCCACACCTGCCCCTTGCAGCCATGTGCCACTGGCAATTTGGGCCTTTCGACAACTTCAGCCGCATCAAAAAAGCGGCATTATTTCAACGGAAACTCAATCCGAAGCAGCTCCCATTGAACTCCTCGATGATATTGAAGCAGCCCTCTGCGAACTCATTAGAACAGGACTTAAGGGCTTATCTGATGCCTTACTGGGACGCTTCCAAAGATTGGAACAACACTGTCGTAAAGCCGTTCTGATTTGGCCTGCTGAAATTTTAGTGGAGCTGATTCAGGAGTGCGATCGCTACCGTCAGCGAGATGCCCGGTTTTCTCCCAGTCACGTTGTTGAGCTAATTGGGGAACTCTGCATTCGCATGGATGCCATTCGCAACGCGACAGGAGTCGTGCCGCAACTTTTCATTAGAGGCACACAAAACGACCGAATAACAGAATTAGGGGCAGCTCGTCTGATTGGCCTAGGGTGTGGGGTCCAAACCCATAAACAAAATGTACGTCTAACCAGCTATTTTCAAGATACGGACTCAGGTGCAGTTATGGCCTTTTCTCGCAATTTCACCGATGTCCCCATCACTCAAGCCGAACTGCCCAAAGAATTTTGGCAGCTCGCACAAACCAAGGTGCTCAAACAAACTTCAATGGAACAGATTGGAGCCGGACAACTGCTCATTAAAAGTGGAAAGCGATCGCCTGATTTTCAACTGATCCCTGGTCGATCTCAAATCATTATTAACCCTCAAACCTTTCAGTGGGAGAGTTTACGTGCTCCACTACTGGTTGAAAATTTCTCGGAGCTTCAGGATCGCCTTAAACATCTACCCCCCTCTTCTTTAAGTTCAAGACGGCAAACAGAAACGATTCAAGTCTTCTCTGTACATTACGTCAAATCAGCCAAGTTCTGTGCTGTCGAGCAAGCAGTTATTGCAAAAATTGAGGATCAGCTGGGATATGAAGCGAAAATGTACTTCCCTTTTAATAATCGTGCTCATTTAGGTATAGAGACTTTACTCAAAAGCCTAACTCAAATGAAACTACTCTTTCTCGCAGGTAATGTTCATCTTAAATCAAATCAGATTGTCATAGTACCTATTTCTCTAGTCTTTTTGAAAAATGAAACCAAATTTTTTCTACAGCCATGGATTCATTCAATAAAAGAGCAAGATACTAAAATAAATAAATTAGATAAATATGATAATTATAATTCAAATTTAGCAAGAATTTCAGTAGAACAATATTTCAGTTATTGCCTAGAAACCATAGCTGATATACTTTTAATTGGTGCTGAGCAAATAGACGCTCGTTTAATGAGCCTATTAAAAAATGTATATAACATTGGACTTGATCTAGGGCTAGAACATCTCTTAAATGCGTTAAAACAAATACTCACTCTGCAAGGCGAAGATTATAGTCAGTTGCAGAATAGTCAAGTTTCATTGGAATCTCAATTTTTAGAGTTAATGCTCATTGTAAGGATTTCACAAGATTTTTGATTAATAATTGTAAATGTTGTAGTATTAGTGAGTTGCTTAATAGCACAAGGTTATCTATTGTAAAAGTCTAGCTTTCGGGTTTGCTTGACAAAAATTTTGACTTGCGATAGGCGAGAGATTTTGATGAGTTAATCTTGAATATTGAATTAGTTGCTCTCGAGATTTCATGGTGTTGGGTATTGAATAGAATTATATTTTAAAATGTCAAAATCTATTGAAAAATAAGTTTTTCCATAATTTGTTCAAAAATTGGTCAAATATTCCTTCATTAATTCGTTTGTTATTTGTGGGAGTTTTGTTGTTTTCGACAGTTCATTTTATGTCAGCAGGATTAAGACAATACTGTAAAGATAGGGAATATACTAGCTCTCGTTGCTCATTGAGAGAATAAAGCCATTTTGCATCAAAGCTAACCTTGAAGATAATGTAAGTTTTTGCAACACAGACAACTGACTATCCGCGTCGTTCGCTTTGCTCTTGGAAATAAGTTCGCAAATCGGCGGCTAAGGCTGGCACCTGAATTGCGCGGCGCACCAAGTCGTCACTCGCTTCACGCACGTAGATTTTTACGATGTCGGCAACTGTGATGTTATTTTCATCACGACTCACCAACGTGATCGCGTCCCCCGCACCTACTTCGCCTTCTTGCACGACTGAAAAATAAATACCGTTCAAACGGCTGTTGAGAAACCTTTTGACCATATCATCGCGTTCAAATTTAAGGTTGAGCTTGAAGCAGGGAAATCTGGGTTGCGTCGCCATCACTTCAGCCGTGCCTATGCGAAAGCGATCGCCAATATTCACCTCCGATTCCAGCAGTCCCTCGACCGTCAGATTTTCGCCAAATGCGCCCCAGTCAAACGCCTTATCTGGGAACTCCCGTCGCCAGTAAGCATAGTGCTCTATGGGATAGGCGTAGATGGCTTTCTCTACGCCCCCATGTACCGTCAAATCTGCCTGGCGATCGCCATCTAGATTGAGCAACCGCATGTTCACTCGTCCATCCACGGGCTGCTTAAAGATACCCGTTGTGATGGGCTTTCCCTTCCAATTCACCTCACGCGGTACGCCAACGCAAACAGAAATTAGCTTCATCGGGCAACCCCTTCGACAATAGCTTTTTGAAACTCTACCGCACCTTCACGCAGCGTTCTGAATTTAGGTGTACTTTTTTGAATGCCAATTATTCAACAACGGTGGCTATGGGATGCCATTGATCATCATTCAGGAGCAGTACTGGCCTATGTCCTCGCCGCCCATGAAGATGAGGCGTTTGTGAAGCTCAAAGGCTTAGGATCGTGGATTAAATAACCTCCAGAATTAAGCTTTTTGCGGTTTGGCTGTGTAATTCCATTCTGGCAGGTAAGGATCGTGGATTAAATAACCTCAACTTTTGACCCTCACCCCCTTCGACAGGCTCAGGGCAACGC
>JANNDV010000088.1:0-38722 GCA_031387975.1 Acaryochloridaceae cyanobacterium OTE_75_metabat_521
GGTTCTTAAGCGGGTCTGGTAACACTGCACTATTGGCTTAATTGATATGGCTTCACTTCTTATTCTTCCTGGTACTGACTGTTTCGAGGAAACCTTGGCAGCGTCACAGTTTTTTCTAAGCAGTGAAGCTTTTCAACGGCAAGGCGATGCTTTGGTACAGGACTCACAAACTGGACTGTATAGGAAAGCTAACGCTGCTGAAGTCTTTGATTACTTCTACGGCGGGGAATATGACGAAACTTTAGAGCGATTTGAATGCGATGAGCCTTGACGCTTTGGGCGAATGGTTAAATCTTGGAACAATTTCACCGAATGCAACCACTTGGGCACCTTACGATTTAATTCAGCCTAAGCCTAGTCAGGTTCTTAGAGTTTCCTTTTCTGGCTTAATAGATAAAAAATTCTTTTCCTATGTGCGGATTCGTGGCGTATATTTCACGGCACTAAAGGCGTACAAAACATCTTCAATAAAGGTTTATCCTTCTTTGGATACAAAAATTATTGAATTGCCTTTGGCTGAAGAAATATTGGCTTTGAAGAATTGGCAATTATCCGTAGAGATAAAGAAAATTTTAGGCTATAGGCAATATACAGGTAAAATTCTTGACGTAGTTAATTATCAAACTCAGGTTGAATCATGGAGCGCAAACGAAGGTCAATATCTTAGTCCTTCGCAAGTACAGGCAGTATCTGGATTAGTTCCTAGAGGGTCTGGTCAGTTCACAAATTTTCCGCTTTCGGAACAGGTTCCTAATGGCTTGGACGATTTTATCGGGTAGTATTTTACTAACTCAGGTCTGGCAAAAAATAGAGCTAGAAGATTTTGACTTGATAAGAATTAAAACGCTTACTGAGCCAGAATATACAAATAACATTTCAAAAGCTGGACGTTTTGAAATAGCTCAATTTGATGCAGAAAATAACTGTTTTAGCCTAAAAGCTATTCGATGGGAGGGTTTTCCAGTTATTTATAACGTTCCTAAACCTGTTTTTTTTGACACTCAGTTGTTAGGCATTCGCCTTGCTCCTGACTTTGCACCGTTTACAGTAAAAATAGAGGCTCAAGAAATGTCAGTCACAACAACTTCAGACAAGGGTAGTATTGCAACAATCGCGACAACAAAAGGTTATGCGGCAATGCCAAGTCCCGTGACCCCTTACAAAGCAATCGCTCAAAATCCAAAACGGAAAGGGCTAGTCATCCCTAATCCCCATTCATCAAATTTAATTATTGGTTTCTCCAACACAGTTAGCGCAACTGGTGGCAGAAATTTTGCTGTTGTTCCTCCGAGTGAAACTTATGAAGCAAACGTAGGTTATACGGGTGATATTTGGTTTCAAGTTTCGGCTGGGCAGCTTCCAGCAGGTGAATTTGTCGAGCTTGAGTCTGCATGAGCGTTAGCGATAACGTAAGCAATTTTATGGGTGGGATTGAGACAAAAAGTTGCACTGCTTGCAAGATTACTTCGATCACACCCATAGCGACTTTTGCAATTCTTTTGAATAGCAGCCAAGACAGGAAAGGTTTAACTATTCATAATCAGACAACTCAAAACATTGATATTGCGCTTCCATCAGCTATTAAGACTGACCCTACTCCTTATATCAGGATAAAGACAATGGAAACTATGTCTTTGCCCGTAGGGTATACAGGCCAAGTTGACGTCAAGTGGACTGGCACAGCAGGAACAGGGAAAGTTTATGCTTATGAATTTACGTTGTGATTTTTTGGGGGATTATTAGTGAAGTTTAAGGCTGAATGCAACTCAATTTTTGAAAGTCCAGTTTTATGGGCATTAATGCCATTAGTTTGGCTGACGATATCACCGAGTATTGATGATTTAATTCGAGGTAATGGTAGGGCATGGCGAAATGTGGCTGAAATTTTTGGGGGTCTAAGTTCAGGGTATGCCGTGATTGTGGCGGCTAGTCAGCAACGTGGCACCCTTTATTTTCCAAAATATTTACCAGGGGCAAAAAAGGAGCATTGGTTGGAACCTGAAGAGCTTAATCAGATCCAAATTGACAAAGCCAAGGTTGTTGACTCTGCCAAAAAATCCATAGATGAAATAATTACCATAGGGGCATCTGAAAGTGAAAAGCATATCGAGTAAAGCCGCTGCGCTTATACCTCAACCTAATAGCCAGACTTGCCAGAGTGCTTGCGTGGCAAGAGCAATTGGCAATAGCGACATCTTTGGTATTCGGCAAGAGCTACAGTTGATTGGGGATGCTGGAAGCCCTCAAGTAATGGGAGTTTTACTTAAAAGGAAGCTAGGGGAGCGCTACAGCTTTGATGAGGATGCCAGTCTGAACGACTGCAAGAATTGGCTGAACGATGGTTCATTGCTGATTACTCATGGTTGGTTTACGCCGTCTGGGCATGTGATCACACTTGATGGTTATGAGATAGATGAGTCCACACTCAGCTATAGAGTTAACGTGGGTGACCCGTGGGACGAGTTCGATGCACCTAACTGGAGATACACCCAGAAAAGTGACAAGTATGACGGGTTCTACAGCTCACGCTGTATTTATGCTGCCTGTGTAGCAAGCAAGTCCTTTGACGATGCAGCGTCTATATATAGACGTGGTGAGCTTGACTCTAATAAAGGCGGTATGTGGGTGCACAGAATTAAGCCATGATGAAACTACTGAAAAAAACTGGATGGTCTACTGATACGGCTACTACTTATCTTGGAATTGGTTCGATTGTCTTTGCGGTCTTGAATAAGAACAATGTATATCCGGTGGTGACAGGTACCCTAGCCGCTATAAGCGGTGGTGCGTATGCTTTTCTAACAAATAAACCTGATCCTAGAGGCTCGATTCAATAAAAAATTGGCCTTGTGTATCTATCCTTTTTTATTTTATGGCCTATAATTTATGGCCTATAAATAAAACTTACGCATGTAGACCCTCTCTCTAAATGAGATTGGGTCTTTCTTTTTTAGATTTATGGCCTATAATTTATGGCCTATAAATTTATTTTACGCGTATCCACACCCAATCGCCATCGACACCTATATCTCTAGTCCATCCCATTGCACCCATTACTAAAGTCACATTTTGCGGTGTCGCATAGACCTCTAAAGCACCTGTACGGCCTAAGGCGTCTAGATGGTTCTTGAGCACTTCACAGCGTATTTCAATGGGTAAATCATCCCCTAACTGCTTTCTAAGCGTCAGCAATCTTTGCTCTTCAGTGTTCATATAGGTTAGACAAGCCTTTTGAAGCGACCCGATGGCGTTGCCTACATTAAGGTCGTACCACTCCCAATACTCAGCAAAGCCGTCTACGGCGCTTTGAATATCATTCCACACACCGCTAACTAAACCGCTGGCGATTAGGTCAGGACATAATGTCCATCGAGTAGCCTTGATAACTTTAGGTATCTTAAAACCTTTTTTTCTAGCAGTTAATTCTTTTTTTAACTCTCCGAAAAGCTGACAGTTTGTGTAGCTCCATAATTGATTAAATTTGTGATGCAGATACATTAGATCCATTGATTCCATGTCGATGCGAGAATTAATATCAAAACTATCTTGTTCACCTTCACTTAATTCTTCAAATCGCTTGAATTTTAATACGATTAGTCGTCTGGTTAATTCTGCCATTCTGGGCTGTACATAAACAGGGTGAATCGATGTACATACTTTTGGCCCAAAAACCTTAAAAACCATGTTGCTTCCATCACCCTTACTTATCTCAATTGCGTCTGTTTTTCTGTTGTAACCGGACAAAAAGAAAGAATAAAGATTGTCGTTCATAAAAGTTTGAGAATTAACATTGTCAAAAAAACAACAATAATTCAGTTCTCCATCTTGCAACTCAGGCGCTTGCCATCTCAGTTTATTAATTTTGTTTCTAAGAGCCGCATAAGTTGTGGTTGCGCTTAAAATCTCACTCTTAAAAATCCCACACAACAATAAAGCAGCCTGACTCTTTCCTGTGCCTTCTTTACCCTGCAAAAACAAAATTGGTAAAATATTCGCTAAAGCACTGGGTACACTTGCGTATGCCGTGAATATAGGTAACTGCATGTCTTTGTCAGGCATACAGATAGATGCTTCTAAAATCGCTTTCACGTTTTGAGCAAAAGTTAAGTGTTCAATCCACTCTTCTTTAATGTCAGGAATTGACTCTAGTCGTAGCGAACCGAAGTCAAAGTCTTTTTCTTCGTTCTTTCGTGTGTTGCCTTCTACATAATCCTCTACAACTTCAGCTATAGATTCTGGTAATGCAAGGTTATTTGTCGTCATAATTCAGCATATATTTTTAGGTTCAAAAGAAAGTAGCTAGTAATTCAATAAATTAAAATATTTAATCTACCAAATTACTAACTACAAATTGCTTAGTTATTACAGAAAAATTTATTTAATGCAAACTTCGATAAGTTTGAACGTTAAATCTTCCTGAGTGATTTTAGGAAAGCAACCGTCCGTCTTAAGCATTGCGGCAGCTTCAGATAAACTCTTGCAGTCGGTGAGTACAAACTGTTCCATAACAAACGCCATTCGCTCCTTAAGCTTCTCAGCTTCTTTCTGACCGCCACCGTAGCCGCCTTTGCCGCGTGGTTTAGATTCCTCGTAGCCCACAAGCAAGCTAGGTTCTTGGACGACCGTTAGATTAAAAATCACATCCCAAGCGTTCATCTTTTTGATGTTCTTGAGAACTGATCCACTGCTGTGAATTGAGAACACGCCGCTGTAAACCGTGTCATCCGCTAAGGCTGCTGCACCTTCAATGCCTTCAAAATATTCATGAACGAGAATTTCAAACGGCGTAGGCTCAATTTCAACCTTAGCCTTAACTTTGCTGTCATAAGTTTGATACTTGTTTTTGTGGAACGTGAGAGCGTACAGCTTGTCGCTGCTATGCTCCTCGGCTTTCCAAAGCCCTTGAATGGTAGTGGCAACAAATAGAGCCGTAATATCCCCATCTCCACTTTTAACAAATTTAATCTCGCTAACTTCAATGTCGCTAGAATCGTTTGCAAAGTCACAGCTTAAATCGTGATAAGGCTTAAAGTTAGAGTAATCGAGCTTTCCACACATCAACATAATGCTTTTATCCTTGATTAATTGAGTAGTTTTTGTTTGGTTCAACGGGGAATTAACAACAGGCTTTTAGAGCATTGAGAACACACTTTCTTTGTTGTTTAGAAATCGCACGAACTGAGCGAAAGATATCGCGCTTTTGTGCTTATCAATTTGTTGTACTGAATCAGACACAATAATTAGACGTTCCCATTCAATAGGGTTGTGAGCCTGAAGGTGTTGAATATCACGCTTAAAGCTTGGGAGTGCTAAGCCCTTAACCTCGATGTTTATCCAACTACGATCAGTCATCACCCTGAAATCACAACGCCAGTAAAGCCCGTCGTAAAACCTAGTTTTAGGTTTAATTAAAAGTGAATGCTGACGGCTTAGTTGTGATTTCTTAAAAGCCATCCTTAATCGCTGATAAACCTTCGCTTCAATAGTGCTATCAAAACGAATAAATTCACAAGGCGGCTCATCGGTGTAAATCTCATGCGTAACTTCGGAGTAATAAGCTTGAATCGCACCAAATTTATTTTTTGCAGGATTAAGAACTTTATCCAAAGCAAGAACAGTAATTTCTTCTTGGGATAACCTGTGGTAAGTAATAGCTTTCAGGCGCGCCAATTCAGCGTCATCTTTTGTGTACCTTTCTGCATTTTTTTTTGCCATTACTAAGGCGCTACCTTTGCCTAGATACATAGGTTTTTTAGACCTATGTTTTCTTATTTCAACAACGAACATTTATAATCCTCATAATTTGATTTTGCTTTGTCAATCCGAGACTGAAGCTCAGAAAGGTTATTACAGTGCAATGGTTTAAGAATTAATCGGTTTAATTGAGCCTCAACAAAAGTCACATCAAAACGAAATTTTCTGTACTTTGCTGGCACTGTTTTTACAGGCTCACCTTTAAGGTGTGCTTTTTGCTCAACAATTAATCCAGTATCGAGTAACATTCCTATGTCAATTTTGCGAGAATAAGGATTGCCATGCATATTACTCCAGTGATAAATAATCTCGCTTTCATTTTCTTGTGCCATGTAAATTATTACTAAAGAACAATTAGGATTTACTACCTATTAAATATACAAATAAATATATAGATAATAGGTAATAAATAACTTAATAACTAACCCTTTGGAGCGGTAGCTTTAACGGCGGCAGCGCTTACAGTTTTGCTTGGATTAAGTGTCAAGTCTTCTTTAATCTCTGCTATTGCTTCTTTCACTTCTGTGACTTCAGCTTGCTCGATTAGCTTCTTAAGACCTCTAGTCATTTTCATTAAGTCATTGGCCTTGCAGCTTGAAATCCTCATGTTTATCTTAGAAAACTTGTCATGAAGAACCAAGACAATAGGATCAACTGACTCATCAACAGTCATTCTTAATTCATCATCTTCATACCGAGGAACACTGGTAAAGTTCAGGTTTGCGCCTTTAGGTCTAGCCATTGTGATTACTGTCCTTTGGTTTATCTTTGTCATGATTGAGTAATTACTTACTCAGAGTCCTACAAGGAATCGAACCTTGTAGCTTGGTAGCTAACCTATAGGACTTGCATCTTTTTATTATTTATGGGCAATAACTTATAGACCATAAATCTCTAGAACTCAGCTAGTCTAAATTCCGGAAGCATCTGGGAACAGATGAAAACTGAAACACAACCTTTCTTAAGCGCTGCTTTAGCCCAAGCCAGAGCATCATCTATATCTACAAAAACGGCCTCATCGTATTCTTTGTAGTTCGTGTTGTACTCGCAATGTTTGTCGTACTCTGTTGTAACTATCCAGTGTTTAATCATTGTTTTTATTCTGTAATTTTTTGAGTTTTTTTTGGCAGTTTTTACATTGCCAATTAGTGTTAATTGGATTATTTATTTTGACAAAGTAATTCAAGTCAACCCCACAAAGTGAACTAAACCCAAAGGTTACATAATGTTCTTTTGTGTTAAATCTTTGAGGATAAACCCAACCATTAATTTCATGTTTTTGAGTCATTTTTACCCTCAAGTTTTGCTAGTTTTTTTGAGCATGTTTTGCATCTATTAAGTTGACAATCTTCGATCATAAGATGTAAATATGGTACCGACCATCTTTTGCACAAAGAAATATTCTTCTCATTGAAGCAGTGTATTTTATGGGCAGCAAAAGATCCATAAGCCCATCTTTTGCTTAAATCAATTTCACTCATTTTCTACTTTAATCCTGCAATGATTTTGAGCGTAATAACCGACATAGAAGTGCAGTAAGGATAGGCTATATCGATTAGTTTTCTAACTGCTTTTTGTCTGCAAATTAAACTCCTGGGATTGGGACTATTAAAAAGGACTGCATCAATAGCAAACTGATAAACATCAACATGAGCTTCATCGTCTTGATAAGCCTTGCTGCCCACTTCTAAGTCCAAAAGTCCTAGAGAACCGCTAAAGACTTTACGCGCTTTAAGTCGTTGAAATTTGTACCAGTCTCGGTAAATTAAAAGTTTCCATCTTTCAGAGCTATACTCGAACTCCCAAACTAACGGTTTTAATTCAGTCATTGTTCTATGCGCTCCTTAGTTTTGAGTAAATGGGATTATAAGAATTGATTGACTTCCAATGACAGCTCGACAGGCAGTTCATGGGCACTACGGCTATGCGCTCTTGGGCTACGGACTCGATCCATTTTTCAAGGCGACTTAAACTACCTAGAATCCGTGTAGGTGTTTCATACAAACCGTGGCGTAGAAGCACCCAGCCAGCGAATGAGCCGTCTTTGAGAAAAATTGCGTGTGTTACTTCTGTCATTAGCGAATTACCTATTTGAATTAATCACGTTTTCAAATTAAGAAGTAGAAACGAGAATACGATCACGCGCAGCCTGACAAATTGCTCTATATATAGAAGCGGTCAAAGGTTGAGTGACAATCTCATATAGCTGTGTTCCTTTGAGTATTCCGAGTTGATTAAGTGCGGCGCGTGAGGTCAACCCTAGTTGTTTGGTAAGTTCAGAGTAAGCTTTTGCTATCTCTAGGGCTTCAGTCGCTGTGATGGTCATAGTTATAAGTTAAATTGTAGGTTATGAATTAATCACGTTTTCAATTAGACTTAATCGCAGTAAACCATAGAACGTAAAGCACGTTCATAATTGAGGGTTAAATCGTATTTAATGCCAAGCGCCCAACAGCAGATAATAGGGTTAGCGTTTTTGCGCTTCATAAGCTTGCAATGTTCAATCATCAAAGTCGCTAGGTCAGGCATTTGTAAACCCCGTTTGAATTAATCACGTTTTCAATAAATTAATCATGGCACTAATGCCTCTATAAAGTCATGAGTATTTATACTTATTGTTTTATCAGTTTTTATTATCTAAATTTTGTATTTTAATAAGTTCTTCTTTTATAAGCTGTTCTAACCTGTCAAGCGTTATCTGCTTGGGGATTCTTACAGTCTTACCCTCTGTAGTCTGACCTAGGTATTCAAACTTAGGTTTGCGGCCTGCACCTTCTCTTGCTCCACCTCTGCTCATATATAAGTCCTCATTACCCTGCTTATATATTGTAGTTTTTTGGTTAGTAGGTTTGTGGGTTAAAAATAAATTAATTAAAACTAATAAATATAGTGTTATTGGTTACAATTTTTAATATTGTTCAATTGCGTGTACATGAATACAGTTAAAACTGTTTTGCTTATAACTTTGCAGCTTGCACTTTTTCAGATTCCACTTAAGAAGGAATTCTATAAAGGTGAAATAATTTTTCTAATTGCTTATGCAAGGATGGCTAGCATCAATAGAGACAAAATTGACAAAGGTAAGGGCACACGCGTGTAAGTTTTATTTATGGCCTATAATTTATGGCCTATAAACTTAAAGTGTGTAAATCTTGTGTAAAAATATAGTGTGTAATTTTGTCAATGCCCTGTATATGGCGTAGCGATGGCTAGGATGACGCTATATGTGGATTCTAAGTTGTGCGATCGCCAAGAAAATGTTAAGATATATTTTCTTCAGGCATCTGCACTAAAATTTCTTCAAAACACAATCAAGCATAGCTTAAACCCTGTGGCAACAACCTGTTTAATTAGCGGCACCAATACGGGTGTGGGCAAAACCGTCGTTACGTCCGCGCTGGCAGCCTACCTCAAGACCTTTCATCCCCAGCAAAACGTCGCTATTTTTAAGCCCATTCAGTCTGGGGTGGGCGATCGCGAGCACTACGCCGAGCAGTTCAATCTCTCTCAAAACCTAGCGCAAATCACGCCGCTCTATTTTGACGCACCGTTAGCCCCCCCCTTAGCCGCTGCTGCCGAGGGCAAAACTATTGATCTTGGGTTAGCTTGGCAAACCTTTCAAAGCCTTCAGCAAAGCCACGACTGGGTATTAGTGGAGGGGGTCGGCAGTCTGGGTTCCCCGATCACGGCGGAGCTGACTGTCGCAGATTTAGCCCACGACTGGAAATTGCCAACGATCCTAGTAATTCCGGTGCGATTGGGCGCAATGGGGCAGGCGATCGCCCAGATTGCCCTTGCAAAGCAGTCCCGCGTTAACGTGCGAGGATTGCTTTTGAGCTGCCCTGAGCCATGCTCAACGCAAGATATCGAGAATTGGACCTCTATTGACTTACTAGAATCTTTTACGCGCTGCCCCGTCCTAGGGATTTTGCCCTATCAAAACGACCATTCGCTCGAAAATCTTGCCTTAGCCGCTGCGCAGTGGGATATTGAGGCGCTGCTAAGGCCTACGGCTCATCGACTCAAAACAGGCTGAAACAGTCTTTCAATATAAAGCTTCAGCATTAAATAAAGCGGAATTTGATAATATTCTAGACAGAACCAACCCACAATTGAGCCGTGACATAAAAACGTTAGCCCTGTCCAGAGCAACGGAAATGACGTGCTGCCACCCTCTGAGTTAGGCAATGGTGGAAAGGTATGGTTGGCAAGCCATACCAGTGCCGTCGGCACCAGCACAAAGGCAAGGCCAAACCCCCACAGCAGCAGCAGAGAATCATCTGTGACCACGCTTCGAGCCGAAACCCAGCGATCGCCCGTCCATCGCCACTGGAGTGGCTGAGCGGTATCTTCAAGTCGCAGGTATTGATGGGGCACATCCACCGTAAAAATATGGCGACAGAACCCACAGGCAAAAGCATCCACCATAAACAGCCCCTCGATTTGACCATAGCGACAAACCGGACAGGGGTAGTGATGATCAAAATCTAACGACTGCTTCAAAATCGGCAAGTCGGGTTGCTCGGACGCTTGAGCGTTAGTAGCCATAGACCTTAGCCATAAATTGGAGTTGATAGCGCTTCAACGCTTGCTGTACCGTTGTATGGGCAAAAAAATACGGTAAAAGAGAAAGTAGCAGCCCTATCAGCAGCTTAACAAGCTTTCTTTCTACCGTGCCTCAATCGTTCTGAGATTGAAGAATCTTTAAATCAATTGTGGTGTTTAAATTTTATTTTTATCAGGGGTGGCTTTAAAAATGTCTGAGGCATCTGCTTCTGGGGCAAAACTTGAATCATCTCGGGAATCAGGCGTTCAGCTTAACCTGACGCGAAACAAACTAAAGCGCAAGTTCAGAGTCGTTGCCAGAATTGTTGATCGTCAAGATTTTTAACTCCATCAGCAGGGCTTCGACCTGCGCTCTTAGGTGCAGAAACTCTTCTTGGTGGCTGACTTGGTACTGTTGCTGAATGGTACGCACGGTACGCTCATCAATGACCTGATCTTCGGGAGAAGCCAGGATTGCAGTACTAGGAAGCTTTACAGGGTTACTCACAGCCATTTTATTAGTTATTTATACTTACTTGCATGCACAGGAGCATATTGTAGCGCCAACTTGCCCTTGAAATCGCAGCCTATGTGACAAATTACAAAGGGACTGTTGCAGATAACACCCTTTTAAGCAGGGACTCAATTAAGGCCGCTCAAGAGATGTCCTACAGGTTTGCGTTTGGGTAGAGTCCAATCGGGGTACACTGAAAAGACTAATCCACTACGCTTTGCATAGACTGTGACTTCCAGCCTACGTTCAACCGCCGCTCCAGTTCAGTATTGGCCGGGACTGATTGAAGCTTATCGATGCTATCTGCCTGTGTCTGACAACACGCCCATTGTCACGCTCTATGAAGGCAACACGCCGCTGATTCCAGCTCCGGCGATCGCCCGCCGTATTGGTCGTGAGGTTAAGGTTTACCTTAAATATGATGGACTCAACCCAACGGGCAGCTTTAAAGATCGAGGGATGACCCTCGCCGTCACAAAAGCCAAAGAAGCTGGCTCTAAAGCCGTGATTTGCGCCAGCACAGGCAATACTTCTGCCGCTGCCGCTGCCTATGCCCTTCGGGGTGGGCTTAAAGCCTTCGTTATTATTCCAGATGGCTACGTGGCACAGGGAAAACTTGCCCAGGCCTTGCTGTACGGCGCTGAGGTCATTTCCATTCAGGGCAATTTTGATAGCGCCCTCAAAATTGTGCGGGAAATGGCACAAACGCACCCCGTGACGTTGGTTAATTCCGTCAACCCCTATCGCTTAGAAGGTCAAAAGACAGCCGCCTTTGAAGTAGTAGACGCCCTGGGCGATGCCCCCGATTGGCTCTGTATTCCTGTGGGCAATGCGGGCAACATTACCGCCTATTGGATGGGTTTTTGCCAATATCATCAAGAAAAACGCTGCCAGCGGCTCCCCCACATGATGGGATTTCAGGCCGCAGGTTCGGCTCCTATGGTGCTGGGGCATCCTGTTGAGCACCCAGAAACCTTGGCAACTGCGATTCGCATCGGCAACCCTGCCAATCAAGAAAAGGCGATCGCCGTTCAGCACGCCAGCCAAGGAGCCTTTAATGCCGTCACAGATGACGAAATTCTAGATGCCTACAGAATTCTGGCGGCTGAAGAAGGAATCTTCTGCGAACCGGCCAGCGCAGCCTCTGTTGCCGGGCTGCTCAAGCTCAAAGATCAGGTCCCCGCTGGTGGAACCGTTGTTTGCGTCTTGACTGGAAATGGCCTGAAAGACCCTGATATTGCCCTTAGTCAAAAATCAGATCGGTATTACCAAGGCGTCACTCCAAACTTAGACTCTGTCGCAGCAGCGATGGGGTTTTGAGCGTTGTGTTTACCACAAGCAGTGCATTCTACCCAAGAATATTGAGTGATTAAAATCTCAGAAACGCAGCAGTGCTTAAATTTACAGAAATTTAAGCACTGCTAATCGCTCACCTTCTTAAAAATGAAGTTCTAGGGAATCATAATTCTCTAGAAAATATGGGTCTTTTTGTTAAACCTATCCCAAATTATCAATCTGCGTTTATAATGCTAAGTGGGCTATCGATCCCCCCGTATAGCTCGGTCAAGTCCTCGAAACGGCAACTTGTCTTGAAAGAGCAAGGCGCAAATTAGTAGACCTAATCCTTTGTCTTTCATTAGACATTGAGGGAAGGACGCTACTGATACCGAAAGGACTTTCTTTTAGAACTTGACCCTATAGCTAGACGTATCCGTGTAGTGCTCTCTACAAACCTCCCTACACCTTAAAGTCAGCTAACTTAAGATATTTGACAGATGACGTTAGGGATTAGCCTTGTTGTCTATACGTTCATTATCCGTACATTCATTTATTGCCTACAGCAAAGCTGTTTCTTGAAGCACGCGCTTGCCATCAGTCTGTAGATATTTAAAAAATGTACGGGCTACCACCGAGAGATGTTTTCCCTTGGGGTGAACAACATGCCAATGCCTTGGAATGGGGAAACCTTCAACATTTAAGATTGCAATTTGTCCTGTCTGGCCTTCTAGTGCCATACAGTGCCGTGATAGCACCGAAATACCCAGCCCTCCAGCCACAGCCTGTTTAATGGCTTCATTGCTGCCCAGCTCTAAGCGAACCCGAATATTAATGTTGTGTGCATCAAAAAGCTGTTCTACCGCCTGTCGCGTGCCGGATCCTGGCTCTCGCATGATAAAAGATTCGTTATTAAGGTGCTCTAACGGAATATGTGCCTCACCTGCAAGGGGGTGATGACGTGACGCAATGACGACAAGCGGATTCTCTAAAAAGGGATGGCTGAAGACATCCATTGTTTCAGGAACCTGACTCGGAATATAAAGATCATCTAGGTTGTCTTTGAGACGGTCTAGGATGTTTTCGTGGTTGGTTACAATCAGCGCCACATCTATGCCAGGGTACTCCTTACAAAAGGGGCCTAGCAGCCTGGGAATCACATATTTAGCCGTGGTAATCACGGAGAGCCTGAGCTGTCCTTTTTGGAGTCCCTGAAGGTCTGAAACGGTCATTTCAAACTGATCGAGCCGCTCAAAAATATCTTGACAGGTGCTCAATAGCTCTCGGCCTGCTTCTGTGAGGTACAGGCGCTTACCCACCTGCTCAAATAGCGGCAGCCCAACCGCTTTGGTCAACTGCTTCATCTGGATGGAAACCGTCGGCTGGGTTAAAAACAGCTCTTCTGCCGCTCTTGTAAAGCTTCCCCGACGTGCGGTCACTTCAAAAACCTTGAGCTGGTGAAAGGTTACTTGTTTCACAACACCGATTCCTGTCTGCGGATACCTATTGATAAAAATCTAGCACGACAGGAATAAGCGCTAGCTTTTATCTATGGAGATTAAGCCTATGGAGATTGAGTCGGCACATGGGTTGACCCGACATGAACGGTCTTAACCCAGTTGAATCGCTTGGGACGAATGGACATCCGAGCCGTAACGCTAGCAACCACCACCAACCAGTGAGACATATACACCGTTCCGAGGATGGACTGGAAGGTGATTTGAGCGAGGTTAAAAGGCTTGTTTTGAACGTTGCCAATGCGATTGAGCGCGGCAAACATGCCCACTAAAGAAAGGCTTGTGGTTAAGAGTGAGAGCGGCAGCAAGACAGGCGGCTGACCATACCAAGCGGCGAGCAATGTATCTGGAATAACGGCTGTTGGCAAAATGTACTGGATCAGCCAAAAAATAGCAAGATCTAAGGTTTTACGAAACCCCATACGGTTGTTGAGAATCAGCGGCCAGTAGTCTAAATAGCGTTGATAGCCGCCCTCTGCCCACCGATTGCGCTGGTGCCATAGGCTAAGGGTACGCGTAACCCCTTCTTCTTGGACAAAGGGAGAGACGACCGAGGCGATGTTCCAGCCGTCTAGGTGAAGCCGAAACGTTAGGTCAAGGTCATCTGTAATGGTGTCTTCATTCCAGCCACCGCAGTGTTCTAAGGCCGTGCGACGCACAAATTGACCATTGCCGCGCAGTTCCCCAATGCCGCCAAAGGCGTTTCTGCGCTCATGGAGAAAGGAGTCGAACATCATTTCGATGCTTTGGCCTTTGGTCCAAAAGTTGACCTCGGCGTTGGCGATCGCCTTGCGCACCTGAACCGCGCCCACCTCATCAGGTTCAAAGTAGGGCAGTACCGCCCGCAGCAGATGGTCTTCAACTTGAGCATCTGCATCAAAGACGCCGATAAAGTCGCCCTTGAGCAGCGGTAAAACCTGATTGAGCGCACCCGATTTGCCTCCCTTAGCCTCTGCACCCCGCCGCAGCCAGTGAAAGTTTGGATAGCGCTGGGGTAACTCAGCCAGCAGCAGGGGCGTGCGATCGCCACTGTTATCATCTACCACCCACAGCTCGTAGCACGACGCTGGGTAATCGAGGGCGCAGAGCTTTTCAACCAAGGACGTAATGACGGCTTCTTCATCCTTCGCCGCCACCACCAACGATATAAACGGATACGATTCTGGCGGGGAATCGAGGGAGACTGGATCGGGAATCGAAACCGGACGAGTGCCGAGCAGCCGAAGGAGATGAATACCCATCATGAGGGTGAGTCCAATGGGAACCCATACCCCCCTAGAACTCAGATGAAGTGCCAACACACTGGCCCACACCGCCACCAATAGCAATGCCGCTTTACGCCGCCGACCTTCACTTTTTGGATAATCCTGAAGCCAATCAGGGTCACTCGGCCACACGCCTTCTTCCGAAACCTTCAGCACGCAATAAACCTCAGTCCTTCAGGAATAATGTGCTGGCAAGCAGCCGTCGCTTTTACACTAGATGGGATTGCCAGTTTAAACCCATCTACACGATGCGTCCCCTTACAACGTTCTAACCCCAGTGCTAGACCTAATTTAGGATTACCCATGACAGCATTGAAAGGATTCAGGGAAAAATTAAAAAAGCAGGTGAGTCTCTTAGCGTTTCGAGTCGTTTTGGGAGGCAAAATGGGTTCAATGGTCATACAGGTGTAGCAGAAATGGCAGCGACAAAACCTGAGCTTGCCCTGGTAACACCATACCCCAGATGCGCTTATGCCTCATTGAATTGCTCCGCAACAAGACCTTAACTGCGACCGTAGCGGAGAACCCAGAGACTCTCAGGTAAACGTTTATTTTATAGGAATCATAGAATGGGTCAGCATTTAAGTACACTTCAGCCTGCGCCAAGCCGAGATGTGTCGATGTATCTTCCCTATTACCAGGGAAATCGAAGAGATACGCTAGCATTAGCCATGTCTCTCTATCAGTTTGGGAACTTCGAGGGAGAGCGCACGATTGAGGGGGGGGCAAGCATTCCTTTTTTAGCAACGTGGAGTGTCCTGCCGCTCCCCGCAGACTTAACCCGATGTCGGCTTCAGTTTAGTGGCGATGCAGATTTAAGCTATGAGGTAACGCTGACAAACTTTGAGTTTGTTGGGTTTTTAATTGATTTACTCGCAGAATATAGGCGCTCTAAAGTCGCAGATTTTTCCAAGACATTTTATCGAAAGCTTTTGAGGCTAGAGGATTAATCTATAAAGGCTTGACCTCAGCAGAATGTGAGACAATCAGCTTATAGGGGCTTCATCGGGTTCCCCTCTTAGCAGAGAAAGAGACTAGCCTCATGCAATTGAGCTAAAGCTGTTACACTGCATCGTTAAGTGTTTTTTAGCGACGAAAGGAGTGAGGGTGTGCCGCATTTGGCAAAGCATTTGCTGATTGGTTCTATTGCAGCACACAGCGGAAAATCTGCTGCTGTCTTGGGGCTGAGTCCGCAAGTTTTGGATCGGGGCATTGGTTTTGCCTATGGCAAGCCTTTGAGCATCAATTTAGATCCGGCTGCTGCTGCCGCGCCACTGTCTAGCGTTGATTTAGATGTGCAGTTCATTGTTTCGGCACTCAATTTGACGCAGCAGCAAATCGTACCTTCTTATTTAACGGTCAATGGGGCTGATGTTGAGAAACAGCTCCAGGCAAGCTACACGCTTACGCCTCCAAAACTCGATTACAGCTTGGAGAAGGACTACGATTTATTGCTGTTTGAAGGCCCCAGTAATTTGGCTGAAGGTCAGCTTTTTGGATTTTCTCTGTTGCAACAGGCTGAGCAGTTAGAGGCAACCGTTTTGCTGGTGGCACGATGTCAGTCTCTGGCAGTGGTCGATGAGCTGCTGCTGGCGCAAAAGCATTTGGGCGATCGCCTCGGTGGGGTCATTCTCAATGATGTCCCAGAAAAGCTTTCAAAGTCTGTGGTTGACTTTATTGCACCATTTTTAGAGCAGCACAACATTCCGGTCTTTGGGCAAATCCCTAGCCATCCTTTACTGCGCAGTATTAGCGTTCGGGAAATGGTGCAGCAGCTTAACGCCGAGGTGCTGTGCTGTGGAGATCGTCTCAACCTGATGGTAGAGCAGCTCAGCATCGGCGCGATGAACGTGAATTCTGCGCTCCGCTACTTTAACCGCGCCAACAATATGGCGGTAGTAACGGGGGGCGATCGCACCGATATTCAGCTCGCGGCGCTAGAGTCTTCCACGAACTGTCTCATTCTGACAGGGCACTTTTCGCCAAACGCCATCGTGCTCAATCGTGCAGAAGATCTAGAAGTTCCGGTGCTGTCGGTAGATTTAGACACCCTAACCACCGTAGAGCTAGTGGATAAAGCCTTCAGCTCAGCACGCTTTAGCGAAACCATTAAAGTTGACTGCATTCAAAAGCTCTTTCAGCAGCACGTTGATATTGATCGTCTGCTTAACCAGCTCGAAATCAAGCCTGCCCTGCGACTGTGAAGAAACCAAAGTACCCCTTTTTAATGGGTTCTAAGTGGACTGCCAAAGAATCCACCTTTGGCTGGCGACACTTTGAAGTGGTTAGTCGCAAAAATCAAGGGGGGATGGTCTTTGCGGAGCTAGTCTCTTCCTGCGATCCGTCCGTGAGCTTTTGGGTCAATGCCAAAACGCTCCGAGATCGGCAGCTTTGGCATCCCGGCTGGAAGTCTTTGGCAGAGCAGGGTCGCCCACCCCGCGACACAAAAGTGTGAATTTATGTAAACATTGAGTGTACGGTTTTGTCGCGGGGAAATTCATGGCTCGTTTGCAGCGACTGTTACGCTCTGGTTTTGTTTTGGGGGTGCTTTGCTTAACGCTCTTTCTATCAACCGTTCCGGCTTGGGCGATGGGCGGACAGATGCTGCCCATTAATGAACCAGCCCCAGCATTTACGCTACCCACCAACGACGGGAAAGGACAGCTTGCGCTGTCTGACCTTCGCGGAAAATGGGTTGTACTATACTTTTATCCCAAAGATTTTACCCCTGGCTGCACGTTAGAAGCGAAGCGGTTTCAGCGAGATTTGGCAAAGTACCAGGCCAAAAATACGCTAGTTGTCGGGGTTAGTGCCGATTCTGTGAATACTCATGCTGAGTTTTGCAGTTCTGAAGGGTTAAAGTTTCCGCTGTTGGCAGATGAAGATGGTTCGGTCAGCAAAGCCTATGGGTCTTGGATGGGCTATTTATCAATGCGCCACACGTTCATTATTGACCCCGATGGCGTATTGCGAGAGCGGATGGTGAAAGTTGCCCCTGCGGTTCATAGCACAGAGGTTTTGGAGCGGCTGGCTGAATTACAGAGCGTTTAGCGCAGATCAAGCTCAAATGATAAGATGAAGCCATCCCAGTAGGCTGGGGCTGTAGCTCAGATGGATAGAGCGATCGCCTCCTAAGCGATAGGTCGAGGGTTCGAGTCCCGCCAGTCCCGTTATTGATTCAGATGTTTCAAAAAGTTTTGTCAGACATCAACCCATTTCTATGATTGATCGGGTGGCACAAAAATAGCGTACTGTCCTCTACCTCGTTCTTTCGCTTGGTATAAGGCCGTATCCGCATCCTTCACCAGATCAGCTGCCTGACGATACCGAAACGCACTCAGCACCACGCCCATACTGATGCCGCACTGAATGACTTCCCCTGACAGCGTGAGCGGCGTGCGTACCTTCTCTTGAATGCGCTCAGCGACGTTGTTGACCTCTGCAATACTCGTAATGCTGTCAAGCAAAATGGTGAACTCATCGCCACCCAAGCGCGCGACCGTATCGTTGGCACGTACACAGCTTTTGAGAATTTCGGCGATCGCCATTAAAAGCTGATCCCCCATGTCGTGTCCATAGTGATCGTTCACCTGCTTAAAGTAATCAAGATCAAGAAAAAACACGGCAAAAAATAGCTTTGGAAATCGCCGGAACCGCCGTAGAGACATTTCAAGGCGATCGTTAAAAAGGTTGCGGTTGGGCAGCCCAGTCAAGGCGTCATGAAACGCATTGTGGCGCAAATCGGCCTCGCGCTGCTGTCGCTCACTAATATCTCGAATAATGACAATCACCTGATCGTTTGAGAACGGGATAACCCGTGCTTCATAGTAAGTTTTTCCCTCTGTCCCTGGCAGAGAATACTCTAGATATTCAGCAGTTTGAGTGCTAAAGACCTGTTCTAGGGTTCGCTCAAAAGCTGCGCCGACCTGTAAGGGCAAAAAATCCTGAATTCTTTTTCCACTCCACTCCGACAGCGTTAGCGAAAGCGCTGAAAACGGCGGAGCCTTATAATCAAGAATCTGACCTTGTTGATCTAAGGCAAAACATTCGTCTGGAAAAACTTCAAAAAAAGAAGCAGGCACAATACAGATCCTTAGGGATAAAGATACGCTCCATAAAATGCTGTCAGGGTAGGATATTGTCTTACCCACAACCCACTTGTAAATTGCGTAGGATAAAAATCGAAATCTAAAAGTCAACCATACTCCCAAAAGACGCTGAATAATACCTTATTTGAGATAAAACCCATGAAGGCACTGGTTGTAGGAGCCACAGGCGAGACGGGACGCCGGATTGTGCAGCAGCTTACGGCGCAAAATATTTCAGTTCGGGCGCTGGTGCGAGATCGAACGCGATCGCAGGAAATATTGCCAGCTTCTACCGAAATTGTGGTGGGAGACGTGCTAGAGCCAAAGACTTTGGAAGAGGCGATCGCCGGTTGCACCGTCATTTTTTGTGCCACGGGTGCAAAACCTAGCCTCAACCCGTTTGGTCCCTATCAGGTTGATTATGAAGGCACTAAAAATTTAGTAGATGCCGCTAAAGCGCATCAGATCAAGCACTTTGTATTGGTTTCATCGCTTTGTACCTCACAGTTTTTCCATCCGCTGAACTTGTTTTGGCTGATTCTGGTCTGGAAACAGCAGGCCGAACAGTACCTTCAGCGCAGTGGGTTAACCTACACCATCGTGCGCCCTGGTGGACTCAAGAATACAGAAGAGCGCCCGCCCATCGTGATGTCTAGTGCAGACACCCTGTTTGAGGGCAGCATTTCACGCGATCAGGTGGCACAAGTTTGCATTGAGGCACTGTCTTACCCAGCGGCTCAAAATAAGGTCGTCGAAATTGTGGCTCGCCCAGATGCCGCCGAACAGTCTTTCTCTGCACTGTTTGCTGGGGTTAAGGTTTAGGATCATGGATTTAATAATCTCCAACTTTGACCCTCACCCCCAACCCCTCTCCCGCTCTGGGAGAGGGGAGTAAGAATCTTGTCCCCCTTCTCCCGCCCTGGGAGAAGGGTTAGGGGATGAGGGAGTGCAAAGCGTATTGTTTAGAAACAATTCTCTAGATTATTTAATTCACAATCCTTAGCGAGATGACCCACTCTAAATCTTTGAAGCCCACACCGCAGACTTCCCAGCAGGCAGCATCTCCTCCCTTTTTGATTCGACTTAGTGCGGAGACTTTAAGACGGAGCGGCAGAATAGTCACAAAAAGCGTTCGGCATTTTCAAACCCTTGGCCTGCGTAATCAGGTTGTTTTAGTAGGGCTTTTGGGTTTAACGCTCTCCCTTCCGTTTCACCTCATTCCTTCGTTTGATAACGCGCCTTTTATTAGCCGCTCTGTCTATCCTCCCTTAGCCATGAAAAATGGCGACCCTTATGTTCGTGCGTTGATGCGCACCATTTCTGTGAGCGAGTCAAATGACCCCAACCCCTATGGGCTGCTGTATGGCGGTGAACATTTTTCAGTATGGGAGAAGCATCCTGACCGCTGCATTCGCATTGTGGCGGGGCCTAACGGAGGAGACTGCACTACCGCAGCGGGTCGCTACCAATTTATTACCTCTACTTGGCAAGAAAAAGCGCAGCAGTATCACCCCAACCCTCAGGGCTGGCTCTTTTGGCAGCAGTATACCTTTGACCCAGATAGTCAAGATCGGGTGGTCTACCGCTGGTTAGCCGATCCAGAAGCCTGGAATATGGACATTCGCGCCCAACTCAGAGCTGGAGAATTGCGCAAGGTTCTTAAAACCCTCTCTGGAACTTGGACGAGCCTGGGCTATGGCATAGAAACCAACGAGATGACGCCTTATCTGAGTGAGATGTACCAAAAGTTCTTAAAAGAAGAGAAAGCCAAAGCGGGCTAGACTTTTTCTAGCTGCTCCTCTGCGTAAACGACTTAATTCGCCGGAGCCGATTCAAAATCCGGCCTGCCAAATCGTCCCCCATCACAGGCTTACACAGATAGTCATCTGCACCCACAACAAACGCTTTATTCTGCGTTTTAGCATCTTCTAGGGCGCTCACAAAAAGCACGGGTAATTGCTGCCATTGCGGATCGCTTCTTAAGACCTGGCACAACTCTAACCCGTCAATCTCTGGCATTTTGATATCTAAGACCAGTGCATCTGGGCTAACGCTTTGCAGCACGTTCCAAAACTGTTGGGGGTCGGAGAGCGTTGTCACCTTAAACCGCCAGGGTTCAAGCAGGGCGGGGAGGCTGCGGAGCCAAAGATCATCGTCATCCACAAACATCACCTTTGCGTCAGCACTCGGTGGCTGCACCAAACCGACTGAATAAGTGACAATTTGCTCAAATGTGCTCGATTGCTCTAGTAAAAATGTTCCGCCCCATCGTGATATCTCAAGCCGTTGCTTGAGGCTATCCTGATTTGCCACCGTGAGAATTGGTATTTTGGGTAAATAGTCTGCAAGGGTTTGTAAACACTCTAGGCGCTGGGCTGGGTCAAATAATCGCAGCACGATCATATCGGGTGTGGAGCTTGCCAAAGACTGGTAGGCCACTTCTAACGTAGGGGCGATCGCACTTTTAATGCCCCGTTGACTGGCAGTCTCTGCTAAAGCCTGGGTAAAGCCAGCATCCGCATCTATGATCAGCATCGCTAGAGAATATTGCGCAGCAGCAGACCGTCTGGCAAGGGTGGGCGTAGACTGAATTTCTTGCTGGAGCAGCGACACTAGGTTTGCTAGGGCAATGACCCATTCTGGCTGGCTCAGTTCAGCACCGCTGAGTAAATCTTCTAGACGACGGGCAAGGTGTTCACCTTTGGTAAGGCCAAACACGCCCAAGGTGCCCACCAATTTATGGGCAATGTGATGCGCCTGGTGCTGAAGCTGATCGGTCAATCCATTCGCTTGAAATGCCTGTACCGCCTGAGACAGAATTTCGACCTGTGTTAAACAGTGGGGCTGGGTTGTTAGCCAAGTTTCGTTGAGAAAGGCAGCGTACTGAAGGGTTTGGGTAGAGTCTCGATTTGCGCCTAAGGTTGCAAGACTGGGTGCTGCCTCTAAAGAAGGTTGCGGCAATGGCGCTATGGGCTGATCGAAAGACTTGAGATAGTACCCGCGCCCATAGAGGGTGCCAATGAAATCATGGGGGGCACCTGCTTCTTGAAGTTTGTAGCGTAAGCGCCGAATGTGCGATCGCACCGTTGCCTCAGCGGGGAACTCATCAGAAGACCAGAGGCGATCTAAGATTTCGTCGTTACTCATGACATGGCGACTATCCTGAAGCAGCAGCTCAATCAGCTCATACTCCTTCGTCGTTAGATTGAGCGGCTGACCACTATAGGTCACTTCACAGGCTACTGGGTCAAGCAGCAGATCTCCCCAACTCATTAACAGAGAAGGGTTTGCACTACAGCGACGCAGCAGCGCCCGAATCCGCGCAATGAGTTCTTCGACATCAAAGGGTTTAATCACATAGTCATCTGCCCCTGCATTCAGCCCCTGGATTTTGGCAGTACTGCTGTCTTGAGCGGTCAGCAACACAATGGGGATGGTGTATTCCTCGGCACGGAACCGCTGACATAGCGTCATGCCGTCTACCTTGGGCAGCATAAGATCCATCACAATGAGGTCGTACTCAAAGGTAGAGCCGTAAACCCAGCCCATTTCGCCATCCCTCACCGCATCTACCACGTAGCGATGCGCCGTTAGGCTCTTGGTTAACAGCGAAATGATGGCCTCATCATCTTCAATGAGCAAAATTTTCATGATTGCAGCTCCCAGTGGAGAATTTTAGAGATTTGACCGGGCAGATCAAGAGAATTAAACGGCTTGGTAATCACGCCACTCACCCCTAAGTCATTAAAGTGGTTTTTTTCTGCCGTTTGCGCCTTTGCGGTCAAAAAAATGACCGGAATCACTTCGGTTTTAGGGTAGGTTTTGAGGGCATGAAACGTGGCAATCCCGTCCATATCAGGCATCATCACATCTAGCAAAATCACGTCAATCAACTCAGATTGCGCCGTGTGAATGCCTTGAGGGCCAGAGCTAGCCGTTAGCACTTCCCAACCTGCTGCCATATTAATGCCAAACTTCACCACCGTCTGAATACTTTCTTCATCATCAATAATCAAAACACGCTTGATTTTCATAGGATGTTTGACGGCTTATCGTTTTAAGGTCGGCAAGGTAAAAGAGAAAATGCTGCCCGATCCGAGGGTACTTTCTGCCCAAATGGTGCCCTCATGCTGCTCGATGATCTTGCGACAGATTGCCAGCCCTAACCCAGTGCCGCCTTTTTTGCGAGAGTCTGATGAATCGACCTGATAAAAACGCTCAAAAATACTTTCAAGCCGATCGGCTGGAATCCCTTGGCCCTGATCGCACACCTGGAACAACACCTCTTGTTTCGTTTTGTCTTTAGATGTTGGGCGAACCTCAATGCTTAAGGTCACAATGCCATCCATCGATGAGAATTTAATCGCATTGCTGAGTAAATTTGTTAACGTCTGCACGATGTAGTCAGCATCGGCCCAAATCAGAATGTCTTTCGGCTGGGTAGAAATCGTGATGCCCTGTTGCCCTGCCATAGGCTGCATGGCCTCCATCGCCTGAATCATCAGGTCAGCGGCATTATGCGCCTGCTTGTTCATGGTCACTTCGCCAGACTCGATACGTTGGAGATCGAGCACATTATTGACCAGTCTGACCAGCCGTTCGGTATTGTCGTCGGCAATTTCTAACATCTGCTGCCCGTCTGCGGAGAGGGTGCCCAATCGCCCCGTTGCCAGAATTTTAAGGGCGCTATGCATGGAAGTAAGCGGAGTCCGCAGTTCGTGACTGACCACCGCAATAAACTCATCTTTCATGCGCTCAATGGCTTTGCGATCGCTGATATCACTCGTTAAGGCAAAGAAGCCCTGCACCGTTTGCTGCGCGTCATAATGGGGGATATAGGTGACGTTGACAGATCGGGTGCTGCCGTCATGAACCATGACCTCATTTTCGTAGGTCACAACCGCACCGCCCAGAGCAGCCTCAACGGAGGGCTGCATGCGCAGGTAGCAGGCTTTACCCCAGACGCTTTGCAGATGAGAACCCTGGATATCGGCAGGACGATGATTGAGCCAATCTTCGTAGGCTTTGTTGTTAAAACGGTACCGTTGCTGATGATCAACGTAGGCAATGAGGACAGGCAGCGCGTTGGTGATCAGGCGTAGCTGCTCTTCACTTTGTCGCAGCGCGGCTTCTGCCTGCATCCGGTCATTCATTTCTTGCTGGAGATTGTGGTTCATCTGCTGGAGCTGAGCCGTCCGCGCTGCCACACGTTCCTCTAGGTTTTCTAAAAGCTGCGCCTGGGCGATCGCAATGCTAATTTGGTCGGCTAGCTGCTGCATTAGCTCCAGCTCAAAGTCAGCCCAATCGCGCGACTCACTGCATTGATGGGCGATGAGTAGCCCCCAAAGCTGGTTTTGAGGTTTTTCTGGCGAGGGCGAGGGAGGGTTTAAGTTCTGAAGAATGGGGACAATCAGCTTTGACTGAATCTCAAACTGGTCTACAAACTCTACTAAGCAGTCTGCTAGCCCAGCATTGGGGCTGTGGACATCGGCGATCGCCCTTACCCGCCCTTGGGCATACAGCGTCTGGTAGTCTTTGGGAAAAACCTCTTCTGGAAATTCCATTCCCAGAATCGCGGGATACGCGGGCAAAACCGATTCGCTGATGGGCTTGCCTGTGCCGTCTGCCAAAACCTGATAAATCAGCACCCGATCAGCACGGAGAATACGCTGCACTTCTGTTACGGTCGCCCGCAAAATTTCCTTAAGCTGAAGCGACTGTCGAATTTTGAGCGTCACTTCAGAAAACAGCTCAACGCGCTGACGCTGCCATCTCAGCTCTTCCTCTGCCTGGGCCTGTCTTTGGGTTAAGTCTCTAAAAATTGCCAGATGAACTTGAGGATAGACGTTGTGGGTCAAGGTATATTCCACTAAACGCTCTAAGCCTTTAGGGCAAACAACCGTGAGCTGTCCATTCAGCGGCACTTGATTAATGTCAAAGGCCACATTCGTGAGTTTTGCCAGAGATTTACCGACTAAGGCACGACGCGATCGCCCAAAGAGATGACGTGCGGCTGCATTCACTTCTAGTAGGTTGCCGGATGGGTCTAGAACGGCGATCGCATCCCCAGCTTTTTCGAGCATAGGCTGTAAAAGCTGATTCTTGGTCTGCCGCTGCCGGGATGGGATAGAGCTGCTTTTTTGAATTTGCAAGGGATATCAAATGTGCTAACGCCATGCCCCATCAGTGAGGCGTAGCTTTAGCTTAGCTCTGGTTTTGAGATTGTTGTGACTTCATATTGCTAAAATTAAGAGCTAGATAGCTCTAAGTTGTAAAACTTAATCTATTAAATTTGCATTGAGGTAGGCTGATGCTGAATGTAACTATTGATGAAATTCAACGTGATCCTTTAAAGTACCTTCATCAGGTAGAGGCAGGCGAAACTCTTGTGATTGTTAGGTTTGACAAACCTATTGCTGAGCTTAGACCTATTGTCAGTAGCAAGCAATTTCGCCCATTTGGTTTGTGTGCAGGCATGTTCACCGTTCCAGATGATTTCGATTCTCCTTTGCCAGAGGATCTGCTCAGCTCATTTGAGGGCAAATGAGGATTCTGCTAGATACGCACATCTTTTTATGGTTCATTAGTGGCGATACCCAGTTATCAACAGATGTTCGAGATTTGATTCGTGAGCCAGACAACGAGGTTTACCTGAGTGCAGTTTCAGTCTGGGAAACAATTGTCAAATACCAGTTGGGCAAGTTACCTCTGCCGGAGCACCCTGGAACATATTTACCCAAGCAGCGCGATCTTCATCAGATTGTTAGTCTTTCTCTTGATGAGAGCAGCGTGGTTCAATTAGCTAAACTGCCGCCACTACATCGTAATCCATTTGACCGAATGCTAATCTGTCAAGCATTACAAAACGGTTTGACCATTGCGACAGTGGATGCAGCAGTTCGTGCTTACCCAGTCAGCGTCATATAGCAATGCAGCCCAACAAGTCGTTTGAGCGGAACGGGCACTCTGTTAGTAGAGTGGCAAAGGCGATCGCTCAACTCCATGCCGTTCGATTCTCGGTGCCAAATCTATGGAAATGATAACGCTGGCGCTGCCGTGGCTATTGCTCTTGTTGGCGAGCGCGATGGCAGGGGCGCTCAATGGGGTAGCGGGAGGGGGCAGCTTTATTTCGTTTCCTGCCCTTCTGTTTGCGGGGTTGCCACCCATCAATGCCAACGCAACCAACAACACTGGAACTTGGGTTGGATATCTGGCAAGCCTCTACGCCTACCGTGAAGATCGAGGGGTGAGATCGCAGGAGTTTTGGCGCTTAGTCTTTATTAGCTTGTTGGGGGGCGTGATTGGCTCACTGCTGCTATTGAAAACGCCCCAGGCCGTTTTTGCAAAGCTAGTGCCTTATCTACTATTGGCAGCAACGGCGCTCTTTGCGCTAAATCCGTGGTTTAAGAAGTTTCAGAACAATCGAATTACGCGACCTTCCAAAGTAAGGATGGTTGGCTTACCGATTTTGCAGTTGGCGATCGCCATCTACGGCGGCTTTTTTGGGGGTGGCGTCGGCATTTTGCTGTTGGCGCTGTTTGGCCTCATGGGGATGGAAGACATTCATGAGATGAATGCGCTAAAGACCGTTTTAAGCACCTGCATCAACGGCATTGCGATGGTGACGTTTATTGTATCAGGGGCTGTGGTTTGGCCTTACGCTATTTTGATGTCTGCGGGGACGTTACTAGGGGGATATTGGGGCGTTTACTATGTTCGCAAGGTTGACCCAAAACTAGTGCGCTGGTTTGTGATTGCAGTAGGGCTAGGGATGACGGCCTACTTCTTTATCAGAACACCATAAAAGATGGTTTTCACAAAAAATTATTAACAAACTTTTCTTTCAGAGTTCAATCATTGAGAAAGATCAAGAAAAACAAATTTCACTCAGTATAATTGGCTGCTTTTAGAGACGAAGCTTATACCAAAATTGACTGACTGAAACCTACGCTCAGTTCATCAATGAAATTGAGGTATCTGTCGTACCTCAACGTCTAACACTGCGCGGATCTAGCGCATCCCGTAGCGCATCGCCCAAGAGATTAAAAGACAGCACCGTCAAAATAATGAGAATTGCAGGAGGCCACAGCAGCCAGGGCTGAAACACCAAAATAGAAGCATTAGTTGCCAGAGACAACAAATTGCCCCAAGACGGATCTGGCTGCTGAATGCCTAACCCAATCAGGCTAAGGACAGATTCTGCACCAATAAAACTTGGGATAGATAGCGTTGCTGAAATAATGACGAACGTTGCAGTTTGGGGCAAAATATGGCGAACAATAATATAGAGCGGCTGACCGCCCACGGCTCTCGCCGCCTGCACAAATTCCCGCTGTTTGAGCGAAAGAACTTCCCCTCGAATCACGCGGGCTAGACTCGTCCAACTCACCAGAGAAGTAATCAGCACAATGAGGATAAAGCGATCGCTGCTGCTGAGGGTATCGGGGAGTACCTTCGCCAGCGCCACAATCAAATAAATCGAGGGAATCGTCATCAGAACTTCAACGCCGCGCATCAAAATGCCATCAACCCAACCGCCGAAGTACCCAGAAATGCCGCCCACCAGCATCCCCAACGGGAATGAAATGGCAACGCCCAATAGCCCAATACTCAGGCTAACCCGACCGCCATATAGCAAACGGCTAAACTGATCGCGCGCCTGCTCATCGGTGCCCAGAAGGTTGATTTTGCCAGAGTCAAGGGCACCAAAAAGATGGCGATCGCACCTAAAGCCCGGAAACACTACCACCTGATCAATCTTAGGATTGGTCAGTGACCATCGTGTTGGTAATGGCAGCTTCATCTGTAAAAAATTGTACTCAGCCCCCTTTGCAAACAGTCGAACCCCAGAGGGCTGCGTTCGATCTTCCTTGATCAGGCGCTTCCCTGTATTTACATCTACAGGGCCTTGAGTTGTGGGATAAACATGGGGACTTAGGTTCTGTTCTGAGCGCCAGTAGATCTGGGTGGGTGGCAGCAAAGACCCATCAGCCTGAGAGACATAGGGGTCGTAGGGTGCAAAAAAATCTGCCCCAATGACTGCAATATAAAAAACCAGCAAAACCGCAATGCCAAAACGGGCAAGGGGATTTTTTTTGAGTCGTTGCCACCAAGTCATAGGGTTGGGTCTGCCTAAACCGTCATTCAGCGCATCGGTAAGCCCGTCATCAAGTCATTCAGTTTAACCGATGTCATTTGCATCAATAATGCGCTGAAACAGATAGCCTGTTCCACGGGCAGTCAAAATGAGTTCAGGATTGCTGGGGTCTTCTTCAAGCTTGGCACGTAGACGAGAAATATGAACATCCACCACGCGCGTATCAACGTGGCGCTCAGGGGTGTAGCCCCATACCTCTTGCAAAATTTCAGCCCGCGAAAACGCTTCGCCCGAACGACTGACCAATAGCTCCAGCAGACTAAACTCCATCCCCGTCAGCCGAATCCGCTCATCGCCTTTATAGACCTGACGCTTATTCGTATCTATACGGATACTTGTAACCTGAATGACCCCAGAGCTAGGAATGCCAGGGCTGCCCGTTTTACTCACGCGGCGCAACACAGAGCGGATCCGTGCTTCGAGTTCCTTGGGCGAGAAAGGCTTCACCACATAGTCATCAGCCCCCAGCTCTAAACCGGTGATGCGATCTGCCACATCACCCAATGCCGTTAGCATAATAATGGGTACATCCGACTCTTTGCGAAGCTCTTGGCAGACACCATAGCCATCTAGCTTTGGCATCATCACGTCTAAAACCACCAAATCTGGCACTTCATTGTGAAATACCTCGATCGCCTCTTCTCCATCGGCAGCGGTGACGACGTCATAGCCAATCATTGAAAGTCGGGTTTCCAGAATTCGGCGGATACTCGCTTCATCATCCACCACTAAAATTCTTTCTTTATGGTTTTCCAACTGACTTAACACTCCTTAAAGTTTGGTCGGTTTTGAAGGCTCATTTTTCGACCTCTTTTATTAAGTTACCATGAAGTTTGTTAAGAATAAAAATTCCAAAAGCCTTTCATACATAGCGCTTTGAGACCTGATAAACCTTAATTTTGTTTAAGATTTGTATTGTATTTGTATGGCACTTATATGGCGAAAGCGCGAACAAAATTTGTTTGTAATGAATGTGGCGCAGAGTCGGGTCAATTTTTTGGCAAATGTCCGGCTTGCAGTAGCTGGGGCACGTTAGTTGAACAGGCTGTCACCGCCGTCTCAGCGGGCACTATAGACGGCACCCGCCTGGGCGCGGCTTCGCAGCAGTCTCGGTTTAAACGCGCTGGTACCGCACCAGAAGCGTATGCGGCCTTAACCCTAGACCAAATTGTAGAGACCGCCGCCCAGCGCTTTAGCTCTGGCTATTCTGAGCTAGATCGGGTCTTGGGCAGCGGCATTGTGCCAGGTTCCCTGGTGTTGGTGGGAGGAGATCCTGGCATTGGCAAGTCAACGCTGCTGCTGCAAATGATGAATATGCTGGCAACCCAGCATCGCGTGCTGTACGTCTGCGCGGAGGAGTCGGGGCAGCAGGTGAAGCTAAGGGCGCAGCGGCTGGGAGCAGTCGCAAATACAATGGCGGCAACGCCCCTGGTTTCTGTACAGGCAGATAAGGCAGATTTGTATCTGCTGCCCGAAACCGATCTCGAAGTAATTGTGCAGGAGTTAGACGCACTTCAGCCCCAAGTGGCGGTGATTGACAGCATTCAGGCGATTTATTTACCCACCATGACCTCAGCGCCAGGCTCGGTGGCACAAGTGCGCGAATGTACGGCGGCTTTGATGCGATTGGCAAAGCGGCAAAATATTACGCTCTTTATTGTGGGGCACGTTACCAAAGAAGGGGCGATCGCCGGCCCTAAAGTCCTTGAACACCTTGTAGATACGGTGCTGTACTTTGAGGGCGATCGCTTTGCCAGCCATCGGCTCTTGCGCTCAGTCAAAAATCGGTTTGGAGCCACCCATGAAGTGGGCGTGTTTGAAATGGGCGATAAGGGTTTACAGGAAGTGCTGAACCCCTCGGCACTATTTTTGGGCGATCGCGGTGAGGCCACCCCAGGCACTGCAACCATTGTGGCCTGTGAGGGCACCCGCCCCATTGTGGTAGAGCTACAGGCACTGGCCGCGCCATCAAGCTATGCGTCGCCTCGGCGTTCGACCACAGGGGTAGAGTACAATCGCTTTTTACAAATTTTGGCAGTGCTTGAAAAGCGGCTGGGCATTCCGCTTTCAAAGCTGGATGCCTATGTCTCGTCTACGGGAGGGCTAAACGTCGGGGAACCCGCTGCTGATTTAGGCGTGGCGATCGCCGTGGCAGCCAGCTTCCGTGATCGGATGGTGGATCCGTTTACGGTCATCATTGGCGAGGTGGGACTAGGGGGGCAAGTCCGCTCCGTCTCTCAGCTAGAGCTGCGGCTAAAGGAGGCCGCCAAACTTGGGTTTAAGCGAGCCATTATCCCCAAGGGACAGGCGGCGTTGGCAGATACAGGATTAGAGCTGATTCCGGTGGGTCGCGTGGCAGATGCGATCGTAGCGGCGCTGCCGACCCAAGGGCAAAAGGGTGATTAGCATTCTGAACTCAAGCCCATGCGTGAGAGACCATTACCGAATGGGGACAAATCCAGCTTGACGCACCGACGCTTGCCCCTCATCACTCAACAATAAATTCGCGTAAGCCACCCCAGCCTGTTCATCAAGTTTCTGGTCGCGTTTTATCACCACAAAGAGACGACGGATAATGGGGTAAGATGCATCTCCAAAGGCTTTAGCATTCACGGTTGTACAGGCCAAGTCCTCGCAGGGTGAAACAAAATTTTGATCTGAATTTTTCGCAATGCTAACGGCTCGAATCATCCTTTGTCCGACGACTTCAGCGGCGGTAGCATAGCCAACGGCACCCGGCGTAGTTGCCACAATCTGTAGACCTTCAGTGGTATCTCGAACTTCTCTAAGCGCCGCCCCAAAAGGACGCTTTTGTAAAACGCGCTCAAAGAAAAAATCTACGGTTCCCCCAGATTGTGCGTTGCGGCTAATTGGAATAATTTTGAGATCTGAGCCACCAACATTCTTCCAATTCTTGACTTTGCCTGTAAAAATATCGCTAATTTGAGCCAATGTTAAGCCTTTCAATCCTTTATTAACGATCTCAGGATGGACATAAAGGGCAATGCCATCAATGGCAACGGGAATTTCTTCTAGGACGTATCCTTTCGATTTAGCCTGGGTAAACTCTTGCGCCTTAATCCCTCGTGAAGATTGGGCAAAGCTCAGTTGCCCTTCAATGAGCATCTGAATCCCCTGGGTTGAACCTGGCTTACCCATAGTCGGCTCTGTATACTGAAGCTGCAATTTTGGAAAAGCGGCTTTGATCGGCTGAATAATATTTGGCGATCGCAGCGGTGCAAAGGTTGTCGAGCCGCCATAGTTAAAAACACCCTTGGGCACGTTTGGGATATCGGCATATCGCCGATAAGGTTGAACGGTAGCGCCTTGAAGCTGACCGCCGCCAATCCCCACTCCGGTTAACTGATCTGGATTGAATGAGCGCTGAGTTGTGCCATCAGGCATTAAGCGATCGCTCGGTTGCTGACGAAGATTGACAATATCTGGCTGCCCTTTAAGAAAGAACGTTCCTGCTCCTACTGCTCCTAAAACAGCCAACCCTGAAATAATAATGAGGATCGTTGTATTAAACCTGTGTAGCGGCGCCCCACAATGCTCACAGGTTCTAGAATGAACGGGGTTATCTCCATACCCACACTTAGGGCATTTAGCAAAACTGTTGGACATGAATGCATTCCTTTCATCGTTGGGATTAAACGCCCCATCCTTGAGGACGTTCGTGCTACTAAAAATATATTTTGAGATTGCTATCCTGTGTGCTGGCAGTGATGGGGTTTTTCTCAATCTATCCATTCCGAAAGGATTAAATCGAACAAATGTACCACTAGAGCCTAATCTCAAGAGAATCGACGCTTATATGATCTATATTTATCTGTAATCTTAAAGGCAACTGACGTCTTAATTAACCCCACCATAACATTACGATTAATTACAAAATCAATGTGCTGTATAGCTTTCGTCACCTTATGACTTCGGTAATGAGTTTTTTATGATTCTCTACAGTAACGTTTGGGATGTAAAATTATGTCAAAAACATTTACACTCATTAGCCTAGGATCTAGAGGTGTAGGTAAAACAGTCTTTCTGGCCTATAACTGTGCAGAGATTTTACGCTCTAATCAAAACCAAAAAAAATCAGATACTTTATGGTTTGAGTGTGTAGATCAAGAGTTTCAAGAAAAGATTGAAAAGTTTGTCGGGTATGTCATCCGCACGGGTCAATATCCGCCGCCAACCTTTAAAATTGAGGACTTTGTATTTAGCTTAAAGAAAAAGAGTCTAGGCAAAGATAAAACGCTTTGCAACTTTCGCTGGTTAGATTTACCTGGAGAGTGGTGCAATATTCAAAATTCAGAGTTTCAGTCTATTTTATTACAGTCTCATGGATGCTGTGTCTTTATAGATATCCATGCATTACTCAATAACAAGCTTTATCTAGAGACGGTTGAAACTATTATGAATCAGGTCGAGGCGATCGCCTCTCTGGTTAGTCATAATAATCTCAACTATCCAATGGCGCTGATCTGTACCAAGTGCGACCTGGTAGATTTCAGCCCCATGGGTCTCGTTCAGATCGAAGCAAAGCTGCTTCCTATCCTAAAAAGATTTGAAGCCGTCAAAGCACACTATCGGCGGTTTTATTCTCCAACCCCCACAACTGATCAGCCGCAAAGTAACGTTCTACAGTTAAAGGAGGCAAAAGCTCCGTTATTGTGGTTGATAGCTGAACTTCAAAGACTGCACGGTTCAGACGATCAGTTTAATCTCGGGGACAGCCTAAACCAAGTCATCTCTAATGAAATTAATAATCCAGCGGCAGCTATAGATTTAAACAACTCTTCAACATCTAAGACAGAACCATTTTTAAACTGGAAAAAACTTAGATCTCAAAAAATTATATTAATAATATTATTGGCCTGCGGAATCTTAAGCGGGATCTTAGCACTATCCCTTGAATCAGATATTTTTAATCCTAAGCCAGCAGTTTTAACGTCAAAACAGAAGCTTCAGAAGTATGAGTCAGTCCTCCAAATTGATCCATCTAACCGTGAAGCCATTGCTAAAATTGTAGATACATATTTGGAGCTTGGACAACCCGATCAGGCAATTATTCGACTAGAAAAAATTCTTCAAACTTCACCCAACAATATTAATGTCTTACTAGAAATTTCAGGGCTATATGCTCTGAAGGGACAAGATATTAAAGAAGAAAATACTTATGATCAGATTTTAAGTCAGGAGAAAAATAACGTTTTTGCTTTGATAGGAAAAGCAGGGATTCGCAAGAAAAAAGGAGACTTGAAAGCTGCAAAAATTCTTCTAGAGAAAGTAGAGAAAACAGCTCCACCCAAAAAATTAAAATCGACGAATTGATTTTATTATTATTTTTAAATGTGAGGAATTTGTGTGGTTTTATTTCACCGCAACCGCTCTGTATTCTCCTATCGGTTTTTACGAGGTCACTGGAAAGCTGGTTTAGTGTTAGTGACGCTAATGTTATTGGGTGGAACATGCGCTGCGATCGCAAGTTCTCCTGCGATCGAGCCACTTGCGGCAGCGCAGCAAATGCAGCGAGATCTCAAGGTCATGATAGACACCCTTTGGGTTGTAATAGCTGGGTGCCTTGTCTTTTTCATGAATGCAGGGTTTGCAATGCTTGAAGCCGGATTTTGCAGAGCTAAAAATACAGTCAATCTATTGGCTAAAAATTTAATTGTATTTGCCCTAACCACAATCGCCTTTTGGAGTGTGGGGTTTGGGTTAATGTTTGGCTTTGGAGGAGACTGGAGCAACCCTGCTGCTTTAGATAATGGACTCATGGGTCTCCATGGGTTTTTCTTAAATGGTGTTGATAATAGCCCAGAAACAGGTCAAAGCTATAGAGGGGTTTATCAAGCCTTAAGTTGGGCAGGAATCCCCATTCAGGCTAAGTTTTTCTTTCAGCTTGTCTTTGCAGGAACCGCCGCAACCATCGTCTCTGGTGCTGTTGCCGAGCGGATTAAATTTTTTGCATTTGTTCTATTCAGCATTGTTTTAACGAGCCTGATTTACCCCACCGTTGGACATTGGATTTGGGGTGGTGGATGGCTCTATAAACAAGGGTTTTGGGATTTTGCTGGCTCTACCGTTGTCCATTCTGTGGGTGGATGGGCTGCTCTCATTGGTGCCATCTTGCTAGGGCCTCGGATTGGTAAATACAAAGAAGGAAAATCTTTGGCGCTCCCTGGGCACAGCTTGGCACTGTCAACGCTGGGCTGCTTTATTCTCTGGTTGGGTTGGTTTGGGTTCAATCCAGGCTCAACGCTAACGGTAGATCCAAGCGCTATTACCCACATCCTTTTAGTAACGAATTTAGCCGCTGCGACAGGCGGCATTGCGTCAATGGTAACGGCTTGGCTATACTTCGGCAAACCTGACCTGTCCGTGATAATTAACGGCATTCTTGGTGGTTTGGTGAGTATTACTGCATCCTGCCGCTTTGTGAACATGGGTTCTGCCGCTTTCATTGGCTTGATGGCAGGCATTTTGATTATTATTGCGGTCGATGCTTTAGACCGTTTAAATATTGATGACCCCGTAGGTGCTGTTTCGGTTCATTTGGTGTGTGGAATTTGGGGTACAGCCGCCGTTGGGTTATTTGCGGTGGGGGTGAAAACAGAAAGCCTGTTTCATTTTGCCCCTTATATTGAAGGGCCTCGTCAAGGATTGTTTGTAGGCGGGGGACTTGAAGGGTTCAATCAACTGCTCATTCAGCTTTTAGGAATTGCAACAGTAGGTCTTTTTACCGTCGTTGCCAGTTGGCTCGTTTGGTCTTTGCTCAAGATTGGTATTGGTCTGAGAGTGGCGAGAGAATTGGAACTCAGAGGACTTGACCTGAGCGAACATGGGTTACAGGCTTACAGCGGGTTTATGCTCAAAAGCGATGTTACTCATGAACCCTACGAAGATTGATAACTCCAGGGCTAAAGCGACTAGGGTTTACGGTGATTTTTATCAACCTGCTGGCCTTAGGTGATACAAGAACCAGAAAATTTCTTTAGGCGCTCGTGTGCCTTCCCCTGTAGGTTACTTCAGGCTCAAAAGGTGTTGATAAGATCAAGGTTGGCACTTCTGAAATTTTGTCTGAACTCGGTTCAGGTCTTAAAGGCGCTTCAGTCTGTGGTTCTGAGGGTGCTAAACGGTTCTCGACCGTAGGAACACTATTTAGTGTTGAAAACATCTCTAGCTCTGCACGAAGCTTTTCAACTGCACGGCTGACTTCACCTTCTAATAGTCCGATGGGTACCTTCTCGGAATTGATTAGCAGATATAGATTGACGCCACAACTTCTCAGAATGAGGTGTCCTTTTTGACTGCGCACAGATACGGTTTCAATCTCTGGCCAAAGCATTTCATCTTGCATATTTTTGAGCAGGCATAGCATATGACCCGCCAAAATACCTGCGGTATCTTCATCCATTCCAATCGGTGTAACAATGACCTGTCCCTCGGCAGAGACTAGAGCCGCTCCCTGAATTCCAGGTTTAGTAAAGAGCTGTTTGAGAATAACAGTAAGGTTATTAATGTTCATCGTAGGCTCCCCCAAAGACTGTCTAGAAATAACAATTTGTGCGGACTGACGCGGAAGGCTGTCCATAGGATAAATTTCCTGGATTTTTGTAGATTGCTCGATTGAGGAAGGATCTGCATAAAACCAATTGAGTAATGCCTGTGACTCAAGCGCACGATAGCTCTCTACACGCAGTTTTGCTGGCAATTCAACACCCTGACGAGCAGCGTTATAGTCTTGAGCATTTTCTAGGCTCAAGGGTAGAAGATCGTTGGGGGGATGTTCAAACCGATTAACCCATTCAATTGGCCCTTGTTGTAAACAGGCTAAAACCTGACTTAAATGGGCGGCTTTCAGTAGATTTGGGAAATAATACGCCATAAAATAGGGAACATCCGAACGTCTAAATTCGTCTTGGCCATCGTGATAAAGCCAGCCAAACAGTGTTCCAGGTGTTGCCAAAGAAAGTTGATGAAAAAAAACAGCTCGGTAGTTGGGCTTGGGGGGAGCATAAGTATCCCAAGCCGTTTGAACCAGCTGACTCAAGAAAATTTGTTGAACGTCTGCTGGAACGTCTGCACTTTTACGTAGCGCAAAACCAATTTGAGAAAAGCTTGTGTAGACGAGCTGCCCAAGCTGTAAGCCTTGAGGAAGAAGTGTCGATTCAAGATTCTCTGCATCCCACTGAGTCATGGAAAACCTCTAGCTTTAAAATTCTATAAATTCTTGTTTTTACTGTTGATTTATACAGAATTTATTTGAATGAAAACGGTTTTATAGACAGATCATTACAGCTAGCTGTTGTAAGGCCAACGAACGACTAAGCTACATTTTTATCTAGAACTATCTACCCTTATCATTCATGACTCAATTTTGTGACCTCTAAAGTTTGAATGGGATCTCGGCGCACAAATTCATCACTATGAGGCCACAAAAATACATTAAAGGATCGCCCACCCATGAGATCGCGGTAGCCTAGCGTGTTTTGCGCGGAGAGACTCGTGACAGCTTTTAATCGATCGGCTAAGCCTACACACTGCGTTAAGTTAATGGGCGAATAGCACTGAATGTCAATCTGGTTGCATCCTGTCGGTGGCACTGAAGCCGCCTGAAAGGGCTGAATACTGCAATAAATCGGCTTTCTGTACTGCGATCGCAGGGCATAAAATGCACTCCGTGAGTAATGGGTAAAGAAGTGATCGTCAACCTGAATACCATCGGTATATTGACCTTCTTCAACAAGCTGCTGCACCGATAAGGCACGCAGTTGTGGTGATTGAATCCACGCAACGGGCACCAGTTGATTTTGACGAACCGTTTGGACAACCCTCTGCTGGTCTAACTCAGAGACATTACGGAAGTCAAGGAAAACAATTCTGTAGCGCTGTGCCCTCACCCTTTCCATCACTGGGCCAAGGGTAGCATTCGATAAGTGAAACATGATTTGCGGTTTAGAAAACCAAGTTCCGTTGGGTAATGCCTCTGCGATAGCTGCTGTAAAGCCAACGAAGGCCAAGGCCAAAACACACTGAAGCAAAGATGAACGTAGCTTCATCCCATGGGCAGATTTACGATGCGGTTGAGTCATTGTGGGTAAAGCGTGAGTGACAGAAGGATCTCTTGTGGATAATGCACCAATAGATTGAACCCCCGTCACATTCAGAATAAACGAACGGCTAAGCCAGAGATGTGATCTAAGTCATTATTCAATCATCAAATTCAAGCACCAATCAGAATGTTGATTGATTCATAGAGAAGAAAACTTCTGATGTAAAGTCCAAGGATTAGGCTCCCTTAGTATTGGGTTCTGGCAAGACTGCCTTGGCGATTTCCTGAAGCTGGAAAGATGCTGGGAAGACGCCTTCTTCCTTAATACGCACAATATCTTCTGATGGGATTTGCAGATTCATCTGAGTTCCCACTGCCCTTACAATATCGCCTCGGTCAATAATGCCTGCTACCGCGTCAGCAGGGGAAAGCACCGTAATAAAAGCAAGCTGCTCCTGTTCAAGACGCTGAATCACCTCCGGTAAAGAAGTGGTTTCCCGAACGGTCGGTATTTCTGTAAGCAGATGGGCAATCTCTTTGACCCGACGAACTTCCCATTCGCTGCGCTCTAAGGTATTGAGGTCATCGACATCAATCCAGCCCCGATACCGTCCGCCAGAAGCAGCAAAGTAGGCTGGCGCATGAACCACTTCAACCACATAGCTATCGGCAAAAGCTCGCACAGACTGCTCCGCATCTACTACCCGAAAGTCTCGCGTCATTGCGTCTTTGGCCTGAATCTTAAGCAAACCTTCTTGCAAATCTGTAAAACGATCGTAACGAGAAGCCGTGCGTAGTCCAAACCAGCCCAGCAGCGCAATCCAAATGCCACCCACTTGCCCTAAGAGCAGCGTTGTCAGAAGACCCAAGACAATGGCGACTAGCCCTAACAATTGCCCAACCCGCGCTGCCCAGTGAACCCCCTTAAACCGACTGCCCGTCACCTTCCAAATCACGGCTTTTAAAACTTGCCCCCCATCTAAAGGCAAGCCTGGAATCAGGTTAAAGAGTGCCAGCACCAAGTTCATGTGAGACAAGTCATCGCTAATGACGTGCCAGGGGGTTTGAGGGGCAGTAAACTGACTCAGACCCGCCATTAAGCCAAAAATACTCAAGCTGACGAGGGGGCCGGCGATCGCCACCCAAAATGCTTTTTCTGGCGTTCTGGCTTCGCTATCAATAGAGGCAATTCCCCCAAACAAAAATAGGGTAATAGAATTCACCTTAGTGCCCTGAGATTTTGCCACAAGGCTATGACCCAGCTCATGAAGTGAAACCGACGCAAACAGCAGTAAAGCCATTGCAAACCCTGCCCCCCAAGCTTGCCAGGTTTCCCACACAGGATATTCTTCTTGCCAAGCGATGCCCTTCGCGAAGGTCACTAACCCCACAATAAACAGCCAGGATGAGTCAATAATCAGCGGAATGCCAAAGATCGACCCGATTTGCCAACCCGAACGAGTGCGCCATTGCATTGCTATAGCCTTTGTCAAAGTTGACTGTGATGTTTTGAGCCGTCAAAGTGAGCAAAATCAACCCATACCTCTAT
>JANNDV010000182.1:0-15290 GCA_031387975.1 Acaryochloridaceae cyanobacterium OTE_75_metabat_521
GTGGTCATCATGATGGGTCGAAACCGCACCAGGCAGGCTTGATAGATTGCTGCTGCTGGGCTTTTGCCGTCTTTTCGTTGGGCTTCAATGGCAAAATCTATCATCATGATGCCGTTTTTCTTGACGATGCCCACCAGCAAAATAATGCCGATAAAGGAGTAAACATTCAGCTCAACCTGGAACAGCATCAGCGTCAGAATGGCTCCAAACCCCGCTGAGGGTAGGCCGGACAAAATGGTGATGGGGTGCAAAAAGTCTTCGTACAAAATGCCGAGAATGAGGTAGATGACGAGGATGGCGATCGCCAGTAACATCCCCAAGCTGGGTAAGGAACTCTGAAACACCTGACTTGCGCCCTTAAAGCTCGTCGAGACGCTAGCGGGAATGATTTGCTTGACCAAATCGTCAACGATCTGAGTCGCTTCGCCCAAAGAGACTCCGGCAGACAGGTTAAAGGAAATCGTTGCTGCACTCATACGACCCTCGTGATTCACCATCAGGGGGCCAACCCCTTGAGACAGGGTTGCAAAGGTATTGAGCGGTACAGGCGCTCCGCTGCTGGAATTAATGTAGAGCGCAGAAAGGGAGTTGATGTCCTGCTGATACTGCGGCTCTAGCTCCAAAATGACCTGGTACTGATTACTGGTGGCGTAAATGGTCGATACTTGGTAGCCGCCGTAGGCATTTCTGAGGGTATTTTCGATTTGCTGGGCGGTAATGCCCCGCGCGGAGGCCTGATCGCGATTGATGTCGATGGTGACTTGAGCCGTTTCTTGTAAATCGCTGTTCACGTCCTGAAGTTGGGGCAGCGCTCTAAGACGATCCACAAGCTGGGGTACCGACTGCGCTAAGGGTGCGCTATCGGAACTCTGGAGCAAAAGCTGATATAGCCCTGTGGTTTGCTGGGTACCAATAGGAATGGCAGGCGGATTTTGCAGAAACACCTGAATACCAGGGATTGCCGCCAACTGGGGGCGTAGGGTTTCAATAATCTCTTCTGCGCCAGCACTTCGCTGCGCTCTCGGCTTGAGCCGGATCAGTAGGCTACCAGAGTTGCCCGGCACCGCTGCGCCCCCGCCGCTGGCGCTGGAGCCTGCCCCAATATTAGAATTCACCGCGTCCACGTTGGGGTTTTGGCGGATGAGGGCAACCACCGCCTGCTGATGACGGGCTAAGGCATCAAAGGAGGCATCCTGTGCCGCCTGGGTAATGCCCGTGATTTTTCCGGTATCTTCACTGGGGATGAATCCCTTGGGCACGACGGCAAACAGCCCCACTGTCACCACGAGCAGCACCGCCGATAAAATCATTGTGGTGCGGTGGTACTTCAAAACCTTTTTGAGGCTCCAGTCATAAAGCCCTAGAACCGCCTCAAATCCGCGCTCCGAAGCCCGATAGAGCCGACTTTGCTGGGCATGATTGACCGGACGCAAAAAGCGGCTGCACAGCATGGGGGTTAGGCTCAAGGATACAAACCCTGACACGAGAATGGATACGGCGATCGTGACTGCAAATTCATGGAACAGCCGCCCCAGAAGTTCTCCCATAAACAGCATGGGAATAAACACCGCCACCAGAGATAGCGTCATGGACAAAATCGTAAAGCTGATCTCCCTTGAGCCATTAAGCGCGGCTTCTAGGGGGCTTTCGCCCATCTCTAAGTGGCGCACAATATTTTCGAGCATCACGATCGCATCGTCTACCACAAACCCCACCGACAGCGTCAGCGCCATCATCGACAGGTTATCGAGGGAGTAGTTGAGCTGATGCATGACGGCAAAGGTGCCAATCAGCGAAACGGGCAGCGCCAAGCTGGGGATAAGGGTGGCAGAAAAGTTTCGTAAAAACAGGAAAATAACCAGAATCACCAGGCCACTGGTCAACAGCAGCGTTAGCTGTACGTCCGCAATCGACTCTCGAATCGAGGCCGAAGCATCGTAAAGTACGCCAATTTCAACGGAAGCGGGAATTTGGGTCTGGAGAGTCGGGAGGAGCTTTTTAATGGTGTCTACAACCTGCACCGTATTGGTTCCAGGCTGGCGCTGAATACTCAATACAATGGTGCGGGTGTCGTTGAGCCAGCTTGCCACCTGATTATTTTCGACCCCGTCGATGACTTGGCCTAACTGCTCTAGGTAGACGGGCGAACCCTGTTTGTAGGCCACAATGAGCCTGCGATAGGCGGCTGCGTCTTGAAGCTGACCGTTCGTTTGAACCGAAAAGTTTTTGTAGGTTCCCGAAAGGCTCCCCGTCGGCAGGTTGACGTTGCCCTGCTGGATGGCGGTTTGCACTTGGTCTAGGCCAATTTGCCGACTGGCAAGTCGCCGAGGGTCAAGCTGAATACGAGCCGCATACTTTTGCGCCCCGTAAACCTGCACCTGCGCTACCCCGCTGATGGTAGAAAGCTTTTGCGCCAGATAGGTTTCGCCGTAGCTGTTGACCTCCGACAGCGGCAGGGTGGGGGATTTGAGATACAGGTAAAGAATGGGCTGGTCGGCGGGGTTGACTTTGCTATAGGTGGGCGGATTGGGGAGATCGTTGGGGATTTGCCCAGAGGCGGCGGCGATCGCCGATTCTACATCCTGAGCGGCATCGTCAATACTGCGGTCAAGGCTAAACTGAAGCGTAATTTGGGTTTGTCCAAGGGTGCTGGTGGAGTTGAGCGAGTCTAGGCCAGCAATACTAGAGAACTGTTTTTCTAAGGGTCGCGCCACCGAAGCCGCCATGGTTTCGGGGCTGGCACCCGGGCGCGAGGCCGTCACCTGAAGCGTTGGGTAGTCTACGCTGGGCAGGTCGCTGATGGGCAGCAGTCGATAGCTCATGAACCCAAAAATGAGAATCGCCGCCATCACTAAAGTCGTCATGATGGGGCGACGGATAAACAGTTCTGAGAGGTTCATGAATCTGCCCCCGTTTGTTTGTGCCGACGGCGATGTTTTTTGGGCGGTTCGGTCGAATCGCCCGTTGCCTTATCGCTAGCGGCTGGATTGCCCGTTGCCTTGTCGCTCGAGGATGGAGATGAATTGTCTGTGGCTTTAGTCTCTGGTGAATTGTTTTGTGAATTGTCTGGCGAAGCGGTGGACGAATCCCCTTTTTTATGGGTTGATTTGGCGCTCGTTTTAATGCGGATTTTGCTGCCTGTAACAAGGTTGGCTTGACCATCAATGACAATGCGATCGCCAACCTTAACCCCCTGCTGCACAACGGCTAACCCCTTATAGGTGCTGCTCACCTTTACCGGAACATTTTGTACCGTATCATCCGCTTTTGCCACAAAGACAAACTGCCCATTGGGGCCATTTTGAACCCCTTGGGCAGGCACCACGGTGGCATTGGCTTCGGTTCTGAGGGTGAGGGTTGCATTCACAAATTGACCAGGCCAGAGCTTAGCGTCTAAGTTATCAAAGTCGCCAATGAGCTGCACCGTCCCCGTGGCGTTGTCTACGGTGTTGTTAATAAAGCTCAAAACCCCTGGAATCGTTTTTCCATTGCCGTTGGCAAACCCCACCTCTACTCGCAGCTTTCCATTCTCGAGCCGTCGCTGCACCTCAGACAAATTGACTTCCGGTACCGAAAACGCCACCTGAATCGGGCGAGTTTTGGTAATGCTAACCAGGGGCGTGGTGCTATTGGTCTGTACGACATTCCCTTCTGTCACCAGCACATTGCCAACGCGCCCAGTAATGGGGGCATAAATCTTGGTATAAGACAGCAGCACTTTGGCATTATTGAGTGCCCCACGATCGGCATTTGCCACCGCTTCGGCATTCTCTACTGCGGCGCGATCGCCCTCCACCACCGCTTCGGCATTTTTAACCGCAACGCGATCGCTCTTGAGCACTGCCTCAGCATTGGCGATCGCCTGTTGATTGGCCTGATTGGTTGCGGTAGAAGACTGACTGTTCGCCGAATACTGCTGCGCCTGATCTCGGCTAATTGCGCCTTGCTTATAAAGATTGTCATAGCGGTTGCTGGTCGCCTGAACATACTTCGCCTGGGCTAAGTCTTTCGCCAGGTTTGCTTGGGCTTGCCCCACTAAGGCTAAATCTTTCTCTACCGTAGCTTTAGCCTGCTCAACCTGACCGAGATCTCTCGCCACCGTGGCATTGGCTTGATTCACCACCGCCAAATCTTTGGCTAACGTTCCCTGTGCCTGCTGAAGGGCGGCCTGCTGCGATCGATCATCGAGGGTAAATAAGAGCTGCCCTTTCTCTACATCCTGCCCTTTTTTGAAAAAGACACCTGTAATTCGCCCGCCCGCCTGGGGCGTTACCGAAACCGTCGAGCTGGCTTGAACATTCCCGATCGCCTGAACTTGGATCGGCACGCTTTTCTGCGTTGCCATTGCCACCGTGACAGGTGTAATCTGCTTCCGCTTAGAATCCGCTTTACTCTGTTCAGGCTTTGCCCCAGCACGCAGACCCAAAAAACCGAGGGTGCCAATTAGCGCAACCCCCACCAGTACCACCCCAATCGGTCGCTTTTTGATAAATTGCGGGAGCGATCGGCGGGAGGATGTGCTCAACGTCTCACTGGCTGTCTCATCATGCATGAGAGCATCTCCTATTGAGTCCATTTGGTTATCTTAAGCAGTTGGTCAGACCGCTTACAAGGTTCAAAAGTACTGTTTTATCTGGAACTTTTCTCCTATGTGCAAATGATCCTGAAATTGCCAAATTTTTGGGGTTGTCTAAGAGTTTATGCGGTTTTTAGCCGACGCGATCTTAAAATAAGCCAAGCTGAGTCGGCTCAGCCGGAATTTGATCCCACGGTAGCGGCGCAATAGGCAAGCGATGGTCTTCTAGCAGCCGCTGCAAATACCGAGCATTTTGAGGGGAATGTTCTTCTACAGGGCAATGGACGATGAAATAGATCCGAGTCCCTTGCCCAATCCAAGCTTGGAGATGCGTAACCCAATCGTTCATAAAGTTCTGGTTAAAGGCTTGGTCAGGGTGGCTAATGTAGCGAATTAAGGTAAAAGGTGCCGTAACCACAGGCTGAAGGGGGAGCTGGGGTTTACGGCGCTCGGACGTAAGCTGCGGGTTGTCTTCGCATTCATAAATCGGACGCGTATCGAGCAACACCCGACCGATGCCTAGACTTTGCAGCAGTGTATTAAGCCGTGAGGACTCCGTCGGCTGGAACCACTGAGGATGCCGAACTTCTAGCGCGACGGCTGCGCCACAGGCACTTAGCCCTGTCAAAAACGCTTCTAAATCTTGCAAGAATTGAGGGCCATAGTTGGGCGGTAGCTGAGCAAAAATAGGGCCAAGGCGACTTCCCAAACCCTGCATCAATTCTACAAACTTTATCGCCGCATCAATTTTGGGCTGTAGTGTACCTTCATGGGTAATGCTGCGCGGTAACTTTGGGCAAAACTCAAACCCTTCCGGCGTTTCTTGCGCCCATCGTGCCACCGTGTCGGCACTGGGAACCGCGTAAAACGTGGCGTTGCACTCAACGGTCATAAACCGCTGGCTGTAAAGCGGCAAAAATTTTGAAGGCGCACTTCCGGTTGGAAACAAATCGCCGAGCCAGCCTTTATAGGCCCAAATGGCGCAGCCCAATTTAAAGTTCATAGCCAATTCATGCTCTGAGGATGGTGGAATCTCTGCAATAAAATGCCCCATAGATATATCTATGAGGCATTTTATGACTAACAGCTTAAATTTATTAAGCGTTGATAGACTTTACAGTGCATTACCGCGAGGCAGAACTTCCTCAGGGAATACGAAGTGTTCATGGGGCTGATCTTGAGGAGCCATCCAAGCTCTCAGACCTTCATTGAGCAGAATGTTCTTGGTGTAGAACGTTTCAAACTCAGGGTCTTCTGCTGCCCGAATCTCTTGACTGATAAAGTCATAAGACCGCAGGTTCAGCGCAATCCCGATAATGCCGATGGAGGCCATCCACAATCCTGTGACGGGCACAAACAGCATGAAGAAGTGCAGCCAGCGCTTGTTAGAAAACGCAATCCCGAAAATCTGTGACCAGAATCGGTTCGCGGTCACCATCGAGTAGGTCTCTTCTGACTGAGTCGGCGTAAATGCCGAAAAGGTGTTGGAATCGTCACCATCTTCAAACAAAGTATTCTCAACGGTTGCGCCGTGAATGGCACAGAGCAACGCGCCACCCAAAACCCCCGCAACGCCCATCATGTGAAAGGGGTTGAGGGTAAAGTTGTGGAACCCTTGAATAAACAGAATGAAGCGGAAAATTCCCGCAACGCCAAAGCTCGGTGCAAAGAACCAGCTTGATTGACCGAGAGGGTACATCAAAAAGACGGAGACAAACACCGCAATTGGGCCAGAGAATGCGATCGCATTGTAAGGACGAATGCCTACAAGTCGCGCAATCTCAAACTGCCGTAGCATAAACCCAATCAGTGCAAAGGCACCGTGAAATGCCACAAAAGGCCACAGACCGCCCAACTGAAACCAGCGGGTGAGGTTGCCTTGGGCTTCAGGTCCCCAGAGCAACAGCAGGGAATGTCCCATGGTGTTGGCAGGGGTAGAAAGCGCCACGGTGATAAAGTTAGCGCCTTCTAAGTAGGAGCTAGCGAGTCCGTGGGTATACCAGGAGGTGACGAAGGTAGTGGCGGTGAGCCAGCCGCCCAGTGCCATAAAGGCACAGGGGAACAGCAGTAGCCCAGACCAGCCTACAAATACGAAGCGATCGCGCTTGAGCCAGTCATCAATGACGTCGAAGACGCCTCTCTCTGGCACGCGCCCCATTGCTATGGTCATGAATGACTCTCCAATAAAAAGGCTTTACAAAAATAATGGTTTAAGAACGAATGTCTGGCAGAAGCAGATTCACTCCAGCCAAAACACGCATGGTCGTAGACAATATAAATGTTTACGATTCTTTATGATTCGCTATATCTAAAAGTATAAGAACAAAATCAGAATTTTTATCTGAGTAGAAATGCTCATTGCGTAAGCGATCTAGCCCTTGAATGGAGAGGGATCAAGGCTAAAAGGCTTCTGGTGAAGGGTTGTAGAGTCATTAAGGATCCCGACAGTTTCGACTTCCTGAGAAAACCTTTACATTTAATTTACATTTCAAGTGCTTGCTTCGTTTAGAGATCTTGGCTGCAGGAACCCTCACGAACAGTTTTAGATTCAGACGCTTTTTAAAGACAGCACATTCTCATCGTGAAACTGAGTTCTGCCCTTGAGATGAAAATAGACAGACTCTTGCAATAACAAACTTTGACATCAAATGATCACTGTTCCACAATGAAAGTAGATTCAGCCCTTTCATTCAGAACGGTTATGAACGTCTCCCTAACCCCCGAACTCGAACAGCTTGTTCACCAAAAAGTCAAAAGCGGTCGGTATCTCTCTGCCAGTGAAGTGGTGCGCGAGGGCTTGCGCCTGCTAGAAGAACGCGATCGCCTCTATCAAGCCAGACTGAGCGAACTACAAACCGCCGTCAATATCGGCATTGAGCAAAGCGATCGCGGTGAAGTCTTTGATGGCGAAACCGTGATTCAAGAGCTGCTGGGCGAAATTCATCAGGCTCGACAAGCTGTATGACCCTGCGATATACCCTCAGCACCCAGGCGCGTCAGGATCTCAAGGACATTAAGGATTACATTGCTCAAGACAGCCTTGAGCGCGCTGAGCAATTTGTGAAGACCATCGCAGAGCGGTTTCAAGCGCTGACAAGTTTTCCAGGCATGGGACGACGATATGAGGAGATCGCGCTTAATCTACGCGGCTTGCCCATTGGGAACTATATTGTGTTCTATCGCGTGACAGAGCAGAGCCTTTCCATCGAACGTATTCTTAGCGGCTATCGTGACCTAGACGCCATATTTTCAGAACCGGATGAGAACTGAACGGGCGCTCGCGCAGCGCCCGTAAGTTTTTGCTCATATCTGAGGATGACTCAGCCCCAGAATGAAAGAGAGCTTCACTCTGGGGCTTTGGGCTATCGCTGTAGACTTCTGAGGACGGCGATGATATCGGCGACGACTTGCAATATTTCATGCAGAGTGTGCCAATCTATAGAAAAGGGGTTCATTTTGAAACCTCGTTATTTAGCTAATTTCCCCGCAGTTCGACCGACCAATGGCTGTTAGCGCAGCCACGGCACTGTGGGGTTTCTGTTTGTCTAATGAATAATACTCATTGGGAGGCTGTGTTAACGCGAGAATCTTAGCCGGAATATATTAAGCAAAACTAGTGCTGAAGCTCGTCAATAAATGGTTTGAGCAGTCCTGATTCAATTAGACCTGCCAACCCAGATCCGTGAGGGTCTGCTGAAGGCGAAGGGCTTCGGCAGTGTTGCCTTGGAGGGTGTGGAGGGCGATCGCCGCTTGAAAAGCCGCCAAACTCTCCAAAACTTGCCCCTGTTTGAAGTAGACCACGCCCAGATTTTGGTGGGCTTCAGGGTTATTGGGCTGAAGGGTGATCGCCTGCTCATAGGCTGCAATCGCTGCGCTAAAGTTACCTTGAGCTTTATAAACCAAGCCGAGATTGTAGTGGGCGATAGCTGCGCACCCAGAGTCCGCCAGATCCGGCTGAATCAGCACAACATAGGTCAATAGGGCTTCAGCTTGAGTCCAATTTTGCGAATCACTATATAAAGCCGCAAGATTAATACAGGCAGCTAACTTCAGCACATCTGGCAGTTCGGTTTCTAAGGCCAGCTCATAATGCTGCTGTGCCAGCCTAATCTGCTGGGTGGCGGTGTAGGCCAGTCCTAGATGGTAGTGCAGCTCATAGCGCGTCGCAGAGGCTGCGGGCTGTGTGGCTAAACCCTGCTCAAGGAGCGATAAGCCTAGGGCGTGTTGCCCTTGAGTGACGTAGAGTGCGCCGAGCTTACTGCACATGTAGGCATCTTGAGGATGCACCTGAAGATAGCGACTCATAATCCGCTCAGCGCGGTCTGACTTTTGGCGTTGGGCGATCGCCTCGGGTCTGTAGCCATCGTGGGCGATCGCAGGGGTTGAGAGCGAGTGGACTTGCCAGCGTGGTTCTTGCTGCATCAGCGCGGTGATGTCGTCATCAATGGTTTCGTGGAACGGTCGCTGAAAATGGATTTGAGGGTGACGGCGAAACAGGCGACACACCAAAGAATAGGGGTTTTGCTGAGCGCCAATTTCTTCGCGCAGAAGCGTAACGGCGAGGCAGTGAGGGTTCCCAATGGCAGGCTGAAGCGCCCGAATGCAGTCTGGCATCAGCGTTTCATCGGCATCTAGCACTAAAATCCAGTCGCCCCGAGCGTGCCGGAGCGATGCATTTCGCGCGTCTGCAAAATCGTCTATCCAAGGGTGGTGGTAGACCGCTGCGCCAAACTGCTGGGCAATCTCTACCGTGCGGTCTGTAGAACCCGTATCTACCACAATCATCTCGCCCACAAGGTCTTGGACGCTTTGGAGGCAGCGCGGCAGCATGGTCTCTTCGTCTTTCACAATCATGCAAAGACTAATATTGACCGCAGAGCCGGATTGATTGGCCTTAGATGGGGGTTTGACAGCCATTGCGAGAGCGTTATAAGCGTTTGTCCTTCACTGTAGCCTGAAGTCTTAGGATTTCTGTCCTAAATTTTAGCCAAAAACTTGACAGCACTAGGGAATCTGTTGCTACAATTATTGAGCGTGTGCAATGGGGCGTCGCCAAGTGGTAAGGCAGCTGGTTTTGGTCCAGCCATTCAGAGGTTCGAATCCTTTCGCCCCAGTTTTGAGAAATAATGATGACTCAACAAAAGCTGACGCCAGACGCATTAGCGCTCGATTTTGATGGCGTTATCTGCAACGGACTTCGAGAATATTTTCAAATTTCGCTCAAGGCATACCGTCAAATCTGGTCAGACCCACTAGAGGACTGTCCGCCAGAATGGGAAGCCACCTTTGGCAGACTGCGCCCTGTGGTAGAGACGGGCTGGGAAATGCCTTTGGTGCTTAGAGCGCTCCATCAAGGGTGGGGCGAGGCCGAAATTTTGCTGAGCTGGCCGACCATTCGGGCGCAGATTGTGGCTCAAGAAAATCTCGACTGGCGCAACATTGGGCATCAGGTGGACGATCTACGCGATCGCTGGATTAATGCCGATCTAGAAAGTTGGCTAGCGCTCCACAGTTTTTACCCTGGCGTTGTGGCGCAGCTTAGCCACTGGCTCAACGCAGCCCTGCCCGTTTTTATTATTACAACCAAAGAAAGTCGGTTTGTGAAGGCGTTACTCTCACAAGCTGGCATCTCACTGCCGCCTAATGCGCTTTTTGGTAAAGACTGTAAGCAGCCTAAAGCCGTTACGCTTGGGCAATTACAAGCGCAAGGCTTCAGCAATATATGGTTTGTGGAAGATCGGCTGGCAACCCTTGCCACAATTCAAGCCCAGCCAGATCTTTCGCCCGTTACGCTATTTCTCGCCGACTGGGGTTACAACACAGAAGATGAGAGGCAAAAGGTACGGGCGATCGCTAGCGCTTTCGGAGCGGCAATGCACCCAGTGTCCGCTGCTGCTTCACGCCTGCATCTTATCTCTCTGACGCAGTTTAGCTCAGGTTTTGAGGACTGGCTAAAATCATAAAAGACTAACCCTAGCCATCTACGGTATGCACAAGTCTTAAATTTTCCATTCCGTAAAGGCTTTTGCCATAAGCCGATTCATCAATCCCCTCTCGGGAGGGGCAGGGGTGGGTTAGTCAGTAGCGCCATGACTAACCCACCCCGTCCTACGGGCACCCTTCCGTTGGCGTAGCCTCTCCGTAAGGAGATGGAGGGGATTTTCTCGGACTTGTGTGTACACGGTAGGAGGCGCTTAGCTTGCTGTGCTGGCCTGTCCTAATGTCAAAATTCTCTGCTTGAGTTCTAGGGCAATCTGCTGCTGCTGTGATGCGGCAGACTCAAGGGGTGAATAGAGACCATCCAAAGATTCATTCCAGCTATTAAGGTGGTCTTGGATGGGCTGAAGGGTCTGTTGCAATGCCTCCACGCGTCCGTGAATTTGTCCTAAATCGGTGCGCCGCTGATTCAGCGCACTCCCTTGGTTCTCTAGCTCTACACGCTCTCTCTCAAGGTTTGCTGTGCGCTCAGCCACCTGAGCCTGCGTTTGTCCAAGGGTATTTTGAAGGTCGCTGAGTTCTTGTTCTAGTGCCTGGAGCGCTGATTTCAGAGACTGGTGTTGAGTTGCAACCTTAGCAAGCAGTGGCTCTACCTGTTTCTCAAAACTCGGCTCATCTTTAGAGACAATGCCTTTACGCTGATTCAAAACATCTTGATGCAGCTTTAAGACAGACTTGCGATCGCCCAGGGTTTGGCGCTGACCCTGAAGCGTTTCTTCAAGAAACTGATAATTCTGCTTTTCGTCTTCTAAGTCAGCCGCCATGTTCATTCGATCGTATTCGCTGGCTTGAGCGATTTTGATCTTCAGATCTTCGATGGTTTGGTTTTGTAGACCCAACTCTTCTTCTTGATCTGAGACAAAATGAGACAGCTTTTCCAATTCTTTTCGGAGCTTTTCTACCGTCGCCTCTAACGCTTCTAGCGGCTGATTTCGTAGTGCCTCAAGGTCAATGTTGAGGTCGCCCGAAATCCCTTCTTTAAGGCACTGCAAGCTTTGTTCAAGATCGCTCTGGATCTGAATCTGCTGGCTGACAAAATCTTGATGGGTTTGCTTAAGAGTGAGGGTTTCTTGCTGAAGACGCGCCTGAATCTGGAGTTGGTGCAGCGCTTCTAGATCTTCATGCCATTTTTTCCAGGCATTGTCTAAATCAAGGGACTGCTGGTTAAGATCTGGCTGCATCCGCTCCAGTTCTTGACGTCCTTGATCCATTTGATTCCAAAACTGCTGGAGAATAGCCTGTTGCTCGCCGCCACCCGCGCGCATGGTCTGAAGGGGCTGATGCAGAATGTCTCCACTCAGCAAAGAACCTTCTAAACGACCCATTAACTCTTCGAGTGCCTGAACCTGTTCGTCGGAGAGGGCAGTGGTCTGCTGATCTTGAGACAACTGCTGCTGGGCGCTGCGCAAACGACCCCAGGCTTCTTCTAGCTGGGTGCGATCGCCCTCAATGTCTTCTTTTAGCTCCAAAATTTGGGTGCGGGTGGCTTCAAATTCTTGGCGCTGCTCTTCAATTTTGTGAGACTCGGTTTCTAACTGCTGAAGCTCTTCTGCTCGTGCTTCAATGTCTACCTCTCGGCGAGTCAGCTCTTGGCTTTGGTAGATCAGCGACTGCTTCCAACCCTCAATTTCTTCTTCTTGGGTGCGGAATTTCTCGCGCATCCGCGAAAAGTTTTTCAAAATCCCGACTAAGTGACGGGTCGCGTCCTGAATTTTCTTGACCTGCTGGTTTGCATCTAGCTCAACCAAGACAAGAACGCCCGCGTTGTATTCATTGGCAATATCAGCAGGGACTGATTCTTCACCAGGCAGCATCGCCCAGTTTTGCTCAGACTGCTGCTTGGCTAAGAGCTTTAGCTCTGTCTTATTGCCCATGAACCCGGTTTTCTTGTGTACTTCTGCTAAATACAGCACACTCAATATCCTCTTCTCTTATATCGCCCAGAATGAATTGTAAAGAGAGGCCAAAATTTCAGTCTTGCCTCAAAACTTTATTGGCCTAGGGAGAAAAATAGATTAACGCAGTGAAAGACTTGGATGAGCCTTTAATCTGAATGCGCGTGGCCTAATTTTTCCCTATCCGTACACTTTCTTTGTCAGAGTAACGCTATTTTTCGCGCTTCTCTAGGTAACGTTGCTTGGAAGTACGTCTAAACCCCACCTGCCTTGTCTGAATCCGAATCACGTAAGCATGACATAACCAGGACTTAACCGTTGCGCTTAAAGACAGAAAGTCCTGACTTAAAGCTTGCGTGGGTTGAAAGAATTGACGGCTAGCCTATGATCCAAATACAGACTCCCCCACAAAGCAATGACACTAGAGTACCCATATTCTACCCTTAGGCATCGTTTTTGCAGTTTTGTTCTGTAAATTTCCACAGATATTTTGCAGGAGTGAATATCAGCAGTCGTTTAAGCCATCATGCTGCTGATGGCGTTTTGGGTGACGGCGGCGATCGCCTGGTCGGTGGCCTTGGGCAAATGATAGTAGCGCCCCCCTGCCTGCACTGACAGCTCTTTGGCAAAGCCCGTCGAAATAAACTTATTCTCTGTATCAATCACCAGAAGCTTAAGGTTTAGCCCTCGAATGCGACCCGCAATCTCCAGCAGCTCTTTTTTAATGTCTGGCTTTTCGCCCTCAACCTGGGGTTCCCCCAACGATTTTGAGAGCGAGACATTGCCCCGACCATCGGTAATCGCCACAATCATGACTTGACCAATTTCACCCATAGAAAGGGCGTTTAGCCCAACTCGCACGGCCTGGGTTAACCCGTGGGCAAGGGGGGAGCCACCGCCACAGGGCAGTGTATCGAGGCGACGACGAGCAGCCTCGATGGAGCGGGTTGGGGGTAGCAATACCTCAGCGCGATCGCCCCGAAACGGAATCAGTGAAACCTGATCTCGGTTTTGGTACGCCTGGGTGAGCAGGCGCAGCACCGCCCCTTTGGCAGACTGCATCCGGTTGAGCGCCATGGAGCCAGAAGCATCTACCACAAACACCACCAGGGCACCCGCTTTGCGTGCCAAGCGCTTCGTCCGCAGATCGGTTTGCTCTACAATGACGCGACGGCCCGGGTTACGCTCTCGCCGCGCCTTTTGGTACGGCGCGGCGGCGCGGAGAGTGGCATCTACCGCAATTCGCATTACGCCGCCCCTCGGCAGCATGGGCTTAATGTAGCGGCCTCGATCTTGAGAAAACACGACGGTACGATTCCCTGATTTGCCCTGCTGGTTTGCCATTTGGGCAAAGTACAGCACCGAGGGGTCTAAAATCACGCCTTCGGTATCAAACACAAACTCTTCAGGAATGTTGGGCGGCTCATCGGTTTCAGACGGTTCCTCTGGCTCTGGCTCATCGGGTGTCTCTTCCGCCTCGGCTTCTTCGGGCTGCTCTTCTTCGTTGCTGCTGTTGGGGGGGGGCGGAGGAGGGGGCGGCGGCGCGTTCTGTTCCTCTGGGGGCGGCACCACCGTGGCGCGAGGCACAATCACCAGTTCTACAGCGCGGCGCAGATCGTCGGCACTAACGTCGCTACGGCCTTCTAATGCCGCGTGAGCTTTAGCCACTCGTACCGCAAAGAGTTCGGCACGGTGCCCTTGCACCATGCCCCGCAAAGATTCAGTTACCAAATACTCAATTTGGGCAGGCTGAATTTTTACATCCTTGAGCCACTCCCGCGCCAAAATGATTTGGGTTTTAAGGTCGTCTAGTTCTGCGTCGTACTGATCTAGAAAAGCTTGAGGAGAGGCGGCATAGGCGATCGCCTGGTCTACGGCCTGTACCCGTTCGTCAATCCCCAGTACCCCATCTGCCGACAGCACAATGGCAATGCGATCGAGCAGGTGATTGCGAAGTGCGCCTTCTTCGGGGTTAAAGGTGGCAATAAATAGCGGACGGCACGGATGCTGAAAGCTCAGCCCCTCCCGCTCAATTTGGTTGCGACCATCGGTGAGAGAGGCCAACAGCAGGTTAGAAATCTGATCGTCTAACAGATTGATTTCATCAATGTAGAGTACGCCACGATGGGCAGATGCCAATAGTCCGGGCTGAAAGACCGTCTCGCCCCGCGCAACGGACTGGCTTACGTCTACTGACCCAATCAGCCGATCTTCTGTAATGCCGAGGGGCACCTGTACAAAAGGGGCTGGAATCACAACCGACTCGAAAGCTTCCCCATGGTTCGTGGCGAGGGCGTCTAAAAGCTGATCATCCCACTCTGAAGGGTTGGCGGGGTCACAGTTACAGAAGGAATCTTTCACTACGTCTATGGGCGGTAGCAGGGCATGTAACGCCCGCGCCATCACAGATTTAGCGGTGCCTCGTCGTCCGGCGATCGCCACGCCCCCCAAACCAGGATCGATCGCCGCCAGTAGCAGGGCTAGTTTAATCGCATCTTGTCCTACAACCGCCGTGAGCGGAAATGCAGTAACGGTCGCAGACGCAGTAGAAGAAAGCATAGAAAGGCATCATGTAGATCGCTCAGTCTTTTAGGATATCAAGTTCCGCTTCATTAAGCGTGTCAGACTCATGAGTAAGAATGCGCCTCAGCGCTCTTACAAGTTTAAATTTATCTTTGAGCAGGGTGCGACCTCCGCTTGATTTAATTATTGCATAGTGGTATTGCTTGGTAGAGAGAATAACTGGAGCAATCATGGGCGCTCGAATACTGAGTATTGAAGGGTCACAAGTAAAGCTAGAAGTGACCATAGACTTAAGCCGT
>JANNDV010000191.1:0-9492 GCA_031387975.1 Acaryochloridaceae cyanobacterium OTE_75_metabat_521
TCTCTTGAACACAAGCTTGAAGGCGTTTGGTCTGTTGAGCATTCATGATGGGGCTGTCCATTCAACTCTGTATTGACTATCCTACCCTTTCTCGCAAAAGCTATATTCCTCAAGCTTTTTGCCAAAGTGGGATGCTCCCCATTTATCCCTGCACAATCGGCAAATTTAGCCAAAGGCTTAGCTCTTGGGCTAACCATTCGAGTTCTGGTTGGCTGAGGGTTCCCCCGCCAAAACAGCCGTACTTTCGAGTGCCTGCCCAAATTAAAAGCTGCGGCTTCACCTCAACGCGATCTCCGTCAGAATCTCTCTTAAAGAATGCCTTTGTTAGCTCCAGCTTTGTAATATCTTTTCGTAGGCTTGGGGGCGGCACAGATCGCTTAAATCCAAACAGTTCGCAATCTTGGCGGATTTTTTCTGAAGTTAGCCGGATCCGCACCCGACCAAATAGCCCAAACAGAACACCGCCAGCCATACTCAGACCCACCGCCCAAAAGGGAAGTGAAAACAAACCAAAGACTAAATTAATAGGAAAGGGTGCAATGAACGAAATGCCCGAAAAAGTGAAGATAAAGGAATTCCAGGCAATGGCAAATGTACCCATAAAAACCAGTCCGATCATTCCCGCCGCCGTTGATGCAGCAGGAGGCAGCAGAATTTCTAGAGCCGTGGCTGTTTTGGTAAACACGACTTTGCTGCTTGCAGGCTGACGAACCAATGCCGCCTGCTGCTCATTGCGCTGCTGTAGCGCTGTCAATGCTTTTTGAGTCGAGCTGAATCGCTGACTTAGGCTGGGCTGAATCATTTTCTTAAGCCATTGCTGTAGCCCCGCGCTGAGGTGTGCTGCCGCTTCAAACTGGATTTGCTGGTCAATTTGAGGTAAATCTGCTGGATGTTGACCCGTTGCCAGATAAATTAGCGTTGCACCTAATGCATACAGGTCAGAGGCTGGTACCGCGCGATCGCCAAACTGCTCTGGCGGCATATAGCCATAGGTGCCCACCACTGTCTTAGTCCCTCCCGTTGGGGCGGCCTGTACCGAGCCAAAATCAATAAGATAGACTGAGCCGATGCTGTTGCCAGTGCGGTCGCCCAACAAAATATTGCTCGGCTTAATATCTCGATGAATGACTGCTGGGGCGCGTTCGTGAAGGTAGCGCAGAATTTCTAAAAGGGCGATCGCTAACTCTACAATTTCAGCTTCACTAAAGGTGCGACCTGCCTTAATGTGCGCTTCTAAAGACTGCGCTGGGATGTAGGTCTGTACTAGCGCAAACCCTATCCCAGAAGGCAAATCCAGGTCAAAATAGTCGAGATAACGAGGGATGGCGGGATGGGCTAAATTCTTGAGTGTTGAAGCTTCTCGCTCAAACAGCTTGAGGTCTTCCCAGGCGAAATCTTCGCCAAAAGAAAGTCGTTTGATCACAACCTGCGCTTGGGTCTGGAGGTCACGGGCCAGTAACGTATACCGTCCCGGACGTTTCCCGAGCTGCTGCTCAATTTGGTAGCGATCGCCAAACAACTCACCAGATGCTTTACCAAAGCGTGTAGACTGCATGACTGAAACCATAGGCTAAATGCTAAGTCTATAGTGCCCAAAGCAATGTATTTTTGTTCGTAAAGAAGCAAACATCTTTCAGAAATCTCTTCAAGAACAAACGAAAAACATAGACTTTATTTACACTTTCTCAAGCGTAGTGTTTATCGTGACTAATAATTCTTGAGTCGTATATGGTTTTGCCAAAAAAGCTTCAATCCCAAGCCCCGTCGGGTCATCAAGCTGACTGTGGGAAATCAGACCACTCATTGCAATCACTTTAATACTAGGCTTAACTTCTTTGAGCGCGCGTATAGCCGTAATGCCGTCCATGGATGGCATCATAATATCCATTAAAACTAAATCAACCTCGTGTTGATGCCTCTTAAATAATGTAGTTGCTTCTAACCCGTCTGATGCCGTCATCGTTCGGAAATTATAGCTTTCTAACAAAGATTTATTTACGTTTTGAATGGAAATCTCATCATCTACAATGAGAATTAATTCTCCATTTCCTAGACGAACTGACAAATCTTCAGTGTTTTTAGCGACTGTCTCTTTTACTGCTGGTAGAAATATCTTGAATTCAGAGCCTTTTCCTAACTGGCTATTCACCTTAATGAAGCCTCCGTGGCTTTTGATAATACCTTGTACCGTTGAAAGACCTAACCCCGTCCCCTTCCCTATCAACTTTGTGGTAAAGAAGGGGTCAAAGATACGGTCTAAAATTTTAGATTTAATCCCTGTTCCGGTATCTGCAACTGAGATGGAAACATAGGAGCCAATCTTTGCCTCTATACTTGTTTTTACAAAGGTTTTGTCTAGAAAATGATTTTCTATGGCGATTGAAAGCGTTCCACCATCTGGCATTGCATCGCGGGCATTGATGACTAAGTTCATCAAAACTTGATGTAGTTGAGTTGCGTCAGCAGAAATTGACCAAAGATCTTTTGAAAAAATACTATACGTGACTTTAATTGACTTTGGGAACGTCTCTTGAATGATTTTTAGAATTTCTGAAAGAATAGATTCTACATGAACTACTGATGTTTTGCCTTCAATGCCTTGGGCAAAAGAAAGAATTTGTTGCACTAATCCTGACCCACGTTTAGCGCTCCCTTCAATCATTTTGAGGAATTGCAAGGTGCGCTCGTCTAAATTTGGCAGTTTAACAGGCAGCATTTGGATGCCTGCAAGAATCGGTGTGAGAATATTATTAAAGTCATGGGCAATGCCACTGGCGAGGGTTCCTAAACTCTCTAGCCGTTGAACCCGTAGAAATTGCGCCTCAAGACTTTTCTTCTCTGTAATATTTTCAATTGTTCCGACAAAGCCAGAGCATTGACCTTGAGGTGAATGCATGGGGTTCACAAGCATGCGAACCCAGTGAATGTCTCCTTCAGGGGTCAAGAGTCGGTGTTCACTGAGCCAGTTTTGGGGGTGAGAAATTGTGCGCCGCCATGCCTCAACCACATTCAGGTAATCGTCAGGATGAATGGCCTGCATCCAAAGGTCGCCTAAGCTCTCCTCAACCGCATACCCTGATATTTGCTCCCACAGCGGATTCATGTAGATAGTTTTACCTTGGGCATCGCACTGAAAAATGGCGAGAGGCGCTGATGCACAGAGCGTTTTAAACCGATCATCGCTGAGGGCTAAAGCCTGTTCGGCACTGTGTCGCCATTTTCGCTCTTGCGCATCTTTTAACTCTCGTTCTACCGCAGGTAATAAGCGCGTAAGATTTCCCTTAATCAGATAATCATGAGCGCCTGCCTTCATTGCGGCAACGGCAGTTTCTTCACCAATGGTGCCAGAGACAATAATAAAGGGGATGTCTAGTAGCGCTTGATTCTGAAGGATTTTGAGCGCTTCTAGGGCATTAAACGCAGGCATAGTGTAGTCCGAGATCACGATATCCCAAGATTGCTGTTCTAGTGCTTCTTGCATCGTTGAGGGTGTCTCTACCCTCTCAGAATAGACATCGTATCCGCCTCGACGGAGTTCTCGCAGAAGCAATAAGAGATCGTCCTCCGAGTCTTCTACTACTAAAACGCGTAAGGAAACGCTCATATTAAATAGGGTCCTAAATGGGCGGCGATTCGTTCATCAAGAGCCAATACATGCCGAGTTGACGGATTGCCTCCGAGAACTGAATAAAATCAACGGGCTTACGAATGTAGCTATTGCAGCCCAGGCTGTAGCTGTCTAACATATCTTGTTCTTCACTCGATGTGGTGAGCACTACGACGGGTAAAAGTTTTGTGCGCTCATCAGCTCTGATGCGTCGCAGCACTTCAATTCCATCCAGTCGGGGAAGCTTTAGATCTAGCAGAACCACGCTCGGTTTTTCTCTGATATCCCGTTCTGTATACATGCCAGTCCCGAATAAATAATCGAGGGCTTCAACGCCGTCATGGGCTACCACAACCTCGTTGCTGATGTGATGACGCCGAAAGGCTCGCAACGCCAGCGCTTCGTCATCAGGGCTATCTTCGACCAGAAGGATACATTTGGTGTTGTCGCTCATAACCGCACGGCCTCTGATTTTAGCGTGAAGTAAAATGTTGCCCCTTGTTCTACAGCGCCTTCTGCCCATACTCTGCCGCCGTGGCGATGGGCAATGCGCTGGACTGTGGCAAGCCCAATCCCGTTGCCAGGAAAGTCATGAATCTTGTGCAGCCGCTGAAATGGGCCAAATAGCTTATCGGCAAAGGTCATATCCAGCCCAGCGCCATCGTCTCGGACAAAGTAGACAGCCGCATCGGTTTCAGTTGCCAAGCTGCCAAACTCAATGTGAGCTTGGGCATGTTTGGAGGTGAATTTCCAGGCATTAGAAAATAAGTTCACGAGTAAGATTTGTAAAAGACGAGTATCTCCTTGGGCGACTAAATCGGGTTGAATAGACCACTTGACCTTTCTTTCGGGCTGACTTTGCTGCAATTCTGCCGTAATTTTGACGGCTAATGAACTGAGATTGATAGTCTCACGCTTCATTTCACTGCGCGTGATGAGGGAAAGATTGAGGAGGTCATCAATCAGTGTGCCCATTCGCTGTGTTGCGCTGCGAATACGCTGTAAATAGTCTTGCCCAGCTATATCTAGTTGTTCGTGACAGTCTTCTAGCAGGGCCTGACTAAACCCATCTATGCTTCGTAAGGGCGCGCGCAGATCGTGAGAAACCGAATAGCTAAAGGATTCAAGTTCCTGATTGACAACCTGTAAATTAACAATGGCTTGCTGTAGCCCCTGGTTGAGGGCTTGAATAGATTGCTCTGCCTGCTTCCGTTCAGCAACTTCTGCCCGTAAATCCGCCATGAGTTCGGCATGGTGGAGGGCTACCCCTAAATGATTGGCAATTTGGCTAACAAACTCAATTTCGATGGGCTGCCACTGACGGGGGGCTTTGCATTGATGAATGCAAAGTAAGCCCCACAGCTTTTGCCCCTGTAAGAGCGGCACGGCAAGATTTGCCTTAACCTGAAATTGAGACAGCACTTCGATATGACAGTCGCTTAGACCTGCGTTGTAAATATCTGCAACAACCTGCATGTGCCCTTGCTGGTAACGTTGCGAAAATTGTTCTCCAAAGCAGTGGTCGTGGATTTTTCGGGCGATCGCCGAGGGAAAGGCTGCATCTACGTCTTCAGAGACAAATTCACCATCGTTCCAGCCCGAATCTGGATAGAAGCGAAACATGCCCACCCGATCTGCTGATAACAGCTGACGAACTTGTGTGGCAGTGGCTTGAAAAATGGTTTCTAGCTCTAATGGTTCTCGCAGACAAGTAATGACGCGGAATAGAGCTTTCTGTTGCTCAACCTGGGCTTGAGCTTGTTCAATTTCATGTTCTAAAGGCAGAAGATTTTCTATCAGCACCTGCTGAAGCTGCTCGAAAGCGGCTTCATCTCGACAGAAAGTGCGTAGTTTAGAAAATATCTCTGGGTTCATAATCTCGAGATTTTTCACAGATGGGTCTTAATTTCATTGCTTTAGCGACACAGATATTTTGCATACCAATGAAAATCCACTAAACGCATGTTTCTCTTAGTTTACAGGAGAGATTGCGCCTGAACTGAGCTGAGAATCTGCAAAATCTTCTTGTTGCTTGGGCTGAGGCACGCTGATGCATGGATAGGCTCAGACCCGCTACACTAGCGGTATCGCAAAATGTAAAGAAACATTACAGCCTTAGAGTCCTATGAATCGCCCTTCTCCTAATCAAGTTTTGGAAACGTCCTTGAGTGGTCAGTTGACGGCGATAGCTGCGCACCCAGAGCAGGCTCCTGCTGATTTTGAGAATACCCCGCCAGAAACGCTGATGGCAGGGGGTGCTGAACCCCAGCGATTTGATTGGGCTGAGGCATGGTACCCCATTTACTTGCTTGAAGATTTAGACCCCCAAAAGCCAACGCCGTTTACACTCTTAGATCAGGATTTAGTGATTTGGTGGGAGCCGAAAACCCAGTGCTGGCGAGTGGTAGAAGATCAATGCCCCCATCGGCTGGCGCGACTGTCTGAAGGCCGTATTTCTGAGGCTGGGCAGTTGGAATGTCCGTATCACGGCTGGGCGTTTTCTGGCAGTGGGCAGTGTGAGCATATTCCGCAGTTGCCAGAAAATTCCCAAGCGCTGACGTCGCCGAGAGCCTGTATTCAATCTTTGCCCACTGCCGTACATCAAGGGCTATTGTTTGTTTACCCTGGCAAGCCTGAGAATGTCGAAAAAACGAAAGTTCCCATCATCGAGCCTATGGAAGCAGACCCTGATCAATGGGTTTGTCTCAACATTGTCCGCGACCTGCCCTACGATGCCCTCACGCTGCTAGAAAATGTTTTAGACGCCAGCCATGTGCCCTACACCCATCACCGCACCGTGGGCAACCGTGCCAATGCTGCCCCCGTGGCGCTGGAGATGCTTGAGGCCAATAAGCAGGGGTTCACGGGGAAGTGGGAGGAAGGGCCACGACGGGGAACTCTCGGTCAGCAAGATACGCGATTTACTGCGCCAAACTTGATGTGGCATGACTTAACCTCAAAACAGTTTGGCAGGACTTTGACGGTTGTGTATGCCGTGCCCATTCGCAAAGGCGAGTGTCGATTAGTGGCACGGTTTCCGTTTAAGTTTTCATCGCCGTGGCCTGGTCGGTTTATTCGGCTCACGCCCACTTGGTACTCTCACATTGGGCAAAATGCCATCCTAGAAGACGATCAGATTTTTCTGCACCATCAAGAACGCGCTTTGGCAGCAGCAGGCGGCAGCAATCGCCTTTCTAAAGCGTTTTATCTGCCCACAAAGGCAGACTTATTTGTCTCTCAGCTTCATCAATGGCTAAGAGATTATCAGGCCGATCCGTTTCCTGGGCAAGCTCTTCCCCCTGCGGCACGCACCAAAACTGAGCTGCTGGATCGCTACCACTCCCATACGGTTCATTGCGCAAGCTGTAGTGGGGCGCTGGCGAACCTAAAGCGGATTCGGCTGGGGGTGGCGGGGGTAGGGGCGATCGCCTGGGCTACAACGCCGCTACTCATTGCCCTAGGGCAAACGCTCCCCCTTTGGCTCACCGTCGTTTCTGGACTCCTAGGGTTGGGCGGCTTGGCAAGCTGGGCCTTGCTGGGTCAACTTCAGCGACGTTTCTATGAGGGACGTGAAATTCCCCCGCGTAACCTTCCAGAAAAGCGTAAACGCTAATCAAAAATTCCCTTTAGCTCTAGCACAAACCCAGGCAACACCGCTTCTCCTGACAGATTTTTAGGAGACTTCAGTACCTCAACGGTTTGGCCTAGGCGATAAATCTCAACCTCTTTCTCTTTTGGGTTCAGGAACCAGCCTAAGCGAACGCCATTGTCCATGTACTCTTTCATTTTGTCTCTGAGATCTCTCGCCGAATCGCTGGCGGAACGTAGCTCAATCACAAAGTCGGGGGCAAGGGGTAAGAAGCTTTCGGGGTTGGGGTTGAGGGCGTCTAGGCGATCTTGTTTGACCCAAGCTGTATCTGGCGAACGACTTTCGTCGCGCTTGCGCTTCGCACTGCACCATTGGGTAGCCTAAACCCTGTAGAAGAATCGAAGGCAATTCCTGTACCATCAATTTCTGACCAAGAATGAAGTCGCCCAGTGAGTGAAGCATTTCGTTTTCCTGATTCCCAACCTGTCGGTGGCATAACAATGAGTTTCCCTTGTGCGGTGAGTTCAAGCCGGATATCGCGGTTAGTTAAGGAGATCTTCCAAAATTGCTCAGGGGTGAGGGTTGTGAGGGCATCTAGATTTAAGATTACGGCAGTCATAGAGCAGCCTCAGAGTGCATCTAGCCCTAGCCTAACATCAACACAAAAAGCACAATAGGATATTGCAGTCCTCGATTATATTCACTGCTGCGCTAACAATGAATCGACCTCTTTTTACAAAACGAAAGTACAGCAAGAACCGCTGCGTCACAAAACGGGTGCCGTTCAATTTCTGGCATTGTCGAAAATTCAGAGAGATATAGGTTCATGTCTAGATGAAGCTAAAATAGGGCAAATTAAAATCTCATTGATGGCAGCTAATCTAGCCCAACTGGACGACTACAATGATTTTCTGAAATTCCTCAAAGAGCGCATCCGCACCGCTCAAGTTCGCGCTGCCTTAGCAGTCAATCGAGAACTGGTCTTGCTTTACTGGCAAATTGGACAAGACATCCTCAGCCGTCAGCAACAGCAAGGCTGGGGAACCAAAGTCATCGACCAGCTTGCCAAAGACCTGAAACACGAATTCCCAGATATGAAGGGATTCTCTTCCCGCAATCTCAAATATATGAGGGCTTTTGCCGAAGCATACCCCGATGAGCCAATTGTGCAGCAAGCTGCTGCACAAATTCCCTGGTTCCATAACTGTACGCTTTTAGATAAGGTAAAAGCCCCTGCTGAGCGGCTTTGGTACATTCAGCAGACCATTGAATATAGCTGGAGCCGAAACGTTTTAGTCCATCACATCGAGACAAAACTCTATCAACGACAAGGACAAGCCACCACCAACTTTGAGCAAACCCTACCCAAACCTCAATCCGATTTAGTGCAGCAACTCCTCAAAGATCCCTACAACTTCGATTTCCTGAGCCTGGGGCAAGCCGCTCAAGAACGCGACCTCGAACGTGCCCTCATCGACAATATCCGCAGCTTTCTCCTAGAGCTAGGCGTTGGCTTCGCCTTTGTAGGCAGCCAGTATCACCTAGAAGTTGGCGGCGATGATTTCTATATCGACCTGCTGTTCTACCATCTCAAACTCCGGTGCTACGTCGTTATCGACCTCAAAATGAACGCATTCAAGTCAGAATACTCTGGCAAGATGAACTTCTATATCTCAGCCGTGGACGACATGCTGCGTCACTCCGACGATCGCCCTACCATCGGCATCATCTTGTGCCGAGGCAAAAACAAAACCGTTGCTGAGTATGCCCTACGGGATATCAACAAACCTATGGGCGTTTCGGCCTATCACCTTAAGGATATTTTGCCGGAAGGACTAGAGGAGAGTTTGCCTGCGATCGCCCAACTTGAGAAAGTGCTAGACACTGTGGTCATTAATCTAGAACCTGAGACATCTGACTGACTGAAAAGTGAATCAGCCAACAGCCACATAGGAGAATCACTAAGGAATTCGCAATATTAGCGTCATCTTTGTTCTACACGCCTATGATTGTGGATGGCACGTCACAAAGGGCTGCGAACAAAAAAGATTTATGGTTGCAACGACGTGGTTTTGGGTTGGCATAGGTCTGGTGCTATGCGTACTAGAGCTGATTTTTCCAACGGCTTTTGTGGAGCTAGTTATGGGGCTAAGCGCAATTTTGGTTGCGTTTGTTTCGCTGTTGCTTCCACATTTTGGACTACAGGTGCTGCTGTGGATGGTGGTGTCTTTGGTGAGCGTTCTTCTGGTGCGCCGCTATCTGCCGCGCAAAGTGCCCAAAATTTTACAAGAGTCTG